>JAQGKM010000421.1 GCA_028290125.1 Hyphomicrobiales bacterium
CGCCTGCGGCTGAACGCCCGGCTGCCCGCCCGGAAGGCCGCCCCGATGCGCCGCGTCCGGATGCACGCCCCGACGCGCCGCGCCCCAACGCACGGCCCGATGCGCCTCGTCCCGATGCTCGCCCCGACGCGCCCCGTCCGGACGCCGGCCCCGGCCAGCGCCCGACCGCACCCCCGGTGCCGCCGTCCGCTACGCAGCCCCGTCCCGATCTCGGACGGCCTGACGCGACGCCGCAGCAGCGTCCCAACACGCCGCCGACGCCCAACACGCCTCCGGATCAGCGGCCCGTGCCGCCGAACGCCCCGGGCGGCGTCACCGGCGCGCCTGGCGGCCAGAGCCTGGCGCCTCCGCTGCCACGCGGCGACGACAACCGTCCCGGCGACCGCGCGCAGGATCGCGATCGTGACCGCGATCGCGGACAGGACCGTGACCGCTTCCAGCCCAACGACCGCCAGCGCGTCGAGGAGCGCGACGGCCGCACCTATATCCGCGAGAACGACAACCGGCTGATCATCCGGGATGGCGGCCGCGATATCGTGCGCCATGACGAAGTGGAACGCCTGCGCCGCGGCGCCCGCGATGTCGATGTCCAGCAGCGTCCGAACGGTCGCCGCGAGATCGTCATCGTGCGTCCGGACGGCGACCGCATCGTCACCATCGTGGATGCCGACGGCAATCTCCTGCGTCGTGAGCGGCGCGCCCGCGACGGCCGCAACTACGTGCTGATCGAGAACGACGAGGATCGTCCGCGCGGCGGCTTCTACCGTCCTGTCGAGCTGCCGCCGCTGCGGCTCAACATTCCGCGCGAGCGCTACATCGTCGAGTCGGAGGATTCGTCCTACGACGTCATCGAGGAAACGCTGCGCGCAGCCCCGGTGGAACGTGTGGAGCGGCCCTACTCGCTCGATGAAGTGCGCTACAATCAGCGCCTTCGCGAGAAGATGAGCCGCATCGACATCGACACGATCAACTTCGCCTTCGGGGCCGCCGACGTGGACCAGAACGGCGCGGCGCGTCTCGACAAGATCGCCCGCGCGCTTCTCGAAGCCACGCGTCGCAATCCGAACGAAGTGTTCCTGATCGAAGGGCACACGGACGCGGTGGGCGCCGACACCGACAATCTGACGCTGTCGGATCGTCGCGCCGAGTCGGTTGCTTCCATCCTGACGGAGCGTTACCAGATCCCGCCGGAAAACCTGGTCACCCAGGGGTATGGCGAGCAGTTCCTGAAGGTGCCGACGCAGGCCGCCGAACAGCAGAACCGCCGCGTCACCGTGCGCCGCATCACCCCGCTGCTTCAGCAGCAGGGCCAGAACCAGGCGCCGGCGCCGCGCTGACACAAGACCAATGGGGCGGCCGGAAACGGTCGCCCCGTCACCATCGGACTCTCGCGACGATGCAGCCGCGTTTGCCATGAGGGCGCGGCGCAGTGTAGCTGTCGGCGCGAGAGATTGCGGATCAGGAGAAGAATCGTGGCGAGAAAGCCGACCGCGCGAACGGAGTTCGTGCTTTTTGACGTGTTTTACGAAGACGGATCGCGTCGTTCCAACCGGCGGGTGCCGGGAGAAGTGTTGGGTGGCCTCGACGGCGACGAGCCGGCCCGCGCTGTCATCGAGCAGCAGGATCGCGAGATCGCCGAAAAGTCCGGCCAGCCGCCGCTGCGCATCAAGAGCCTGGCGCGCGTGGGCGGCAAGAAGTAAGCGGCCTTGCGTAAGCCGAAATGAAAACGGGCGCCCTTGGGGCGCCCGTTTTGCTTTTTATTCTTCGTCTTCTTCGTCGTCGATATCGATCAGGAAGACCACCGAGGGCTCATCGTCGTCGGCCTCGTCCTCTTCGTCGAGATCGTCGGCGTCCTCGAATTCCTCTTCCTCGTCAGGCGTCGCGGGACGCAGGTCGAGCGTGGCCTTGCCGTCCCAGATCGGCTTGCCGTCGCTGTGAATGACCGTGAGATCCTCGCGAAACTCCTCGCTTTCGATCAATTCGCGCGCCTGCGTCTCATCAGCGTTGGTGACCGCAATGGCGCGGCCGGCGATCTCGACAGTAAACATAGGCTCTCCCCGGATTGACTGAATAGCGACACGTGAACTCACGAAGCCCGCTTCGGATGCAAAATTGCACAGGGCGCGGCGCGAAGCCAGCCTAGCTGGGCCGTCCCGGTGTGACTCATTTGCACGGCTTCCGGGCCGCTTCCGGGTGCGCTGCAAAAATCGCTTGCCGGGAAAACTGATTCGACCTCAGACTACGTATGTCTTCAACAATCGAAAGGAGGTGATCCAGTGTCTCATTGTCCTGCGCCGGAGCTTTGTGGCTGGATCCTCGCCTCCGCTAAGGTGAGCGTGTCCTGAACGCAACCGCTGCGGCAATGACAATGGAGGGGCTGTCTCGCGGCAGCCCCTCTTTGTTTTTTGCAAATTGCCCCCTCGCCCGTTTCAGCACGCACCAGGTCTGGCCGCGTTAGGCTTTGCCCGCATGATTTGGCTTGCCCGCAGATTGTCCTAATCTGAAGCCATGCTCTCCTCATCGGCGAGTTTTCAAGATGACGGCTCCATGGACCCACACGCGCAGCGCCACGCCCTGGACACGACGGCTCGCCTGAGGGATGGGCTGCGTCTCTATTGCCTCGGCGACATCCACGGACGGGCCGACCTGCTCAAGCGGGCGCGCGACGGGATCGCCGCCGATCTCTCGCACCGCCCCGTAGCTGACAGCCTGATCATCTGCCTTGGCGACTACATCGATCGCGGTCCCGATTCAGCTGGCGTGCTGGACCTGCTGGCCGGACCGTCGTTTCCGGCACGAACGCTTCTCCTGCGCGGCAATCACGAGGTCATGCTGCAATCCTTCCTGCGTGAACCGCAGGAACTGGGCGCCTGGCGCCATTTCGGCGGCCTTGAAACACTTGCCTCCTATGGCGTCGATATTTCGGAAGCGTCGCTCGGACATGGCTTCGAGGCTGCATGGCAAAGCTTGCAGACCCGCATGCCCGCGCATCACCAGGCCTTGCTCGAGGACCTGCATGTCTCGGTCGCGGTTGACGATTATTTCTTCTGTCACGCAGGCGTTCGCCCCGGCGCGCCGCTCGAAGCCCAGAGCGAGCGCGACCTGCTCTGGATCCGCAACGAATTCCTCTCCTGGCGCGGCCCGTTCGGCAAGATCGTCGTGCACGGACATACGCCCGTCGAAACGCCCGAGATCCTGCCCAATCGCATCAACATCGACACCGGCGCCTATGCATCAGGTCGCCTGACCTGCCTGGTGCTCGAAGGGGCAAGCGCCTCGTTCCTGAACGTCTGAAAAAAGAGCGAGCATGATCCGCATCCTGAGCCAGGACATCATCGACGACAGCCACTGGACGTACAAGCGCGTGACCTATGAGGCCGACGTCGGCGGCGAGATTCGCCAGACCTCGCGCGAAATCTTCGACCGTGGCGACGCCTCCGCAATCCTGCTCTACAACATCGCGCGCGGAACTGTCGTGCTGACGCGGCAATTCCGACTGCCGGCTTTTCTCAACGGCGGCGAGGAGACGCTCGTCGAAGTCTGCGCCGGGCACATCGACGATGGCGACGCTCACGCGACAGTGCTGCGCGAATTGCGCGAAGAGACCGGCTTCGTCATTCCATCCGCCGAGCGGGTTTTCGAATGCTACATGAGCCCCGGCAGCATGACCGAAAAGATCACCTTCTTCATCGCGCCCTACGAAATGCACGACCGCACGGAAACGGGCGGCGGACTGGCGGACGAAGGCGAGGACATCGAGACGATGGAAGTCCGCTTCGCCGAGGCTGTTGCGCAGATCGCGAGCGGCGAGATCCGCGATGCGAAGACCATCCTGCTCTTGCAATATGCGCAGATCCGCAAGCTCTTCGGCTGAGCGACGCGCCCGGACTGGCGCAGGCCCACGCGTTTCTGCATGATGGGGCGATCACGCTCACACCGGAATGACCGATGCACGATTTCGACCCCGCCTCGCTGTTTCCCTATCTGCCGATCGTCGATCGCGCACCCGTGCAATGGCCGAACGGCGCGCGCGTCGCGGTCTGGATCGTTCCCAACATCGAGCACTTCCATCTCGAACTCGGCCCGAAGGCGCCGGATGTGCGCAATTACTCTCGCCGCGATTACGGCAATCGCGTCGGCGTGTGGCGCATGATGGACTGTCTCGCGCGTGAAGGTTTTCGGGGCACCGTCGCGCTCAATGCGGAAGTCGCGCAGCACTATCCTCGCATCATGCAGGCGTGCGGTGAACTCGGCTGGGAGTTCATGGGCCACGGCCTGACAAATTCAACCGTGCTCGCCGGCATGGACCGCGCCACAGAACAGGCAACCATCGCGCAGACCCGGTCGGTGATTGAACAGCATGGCGCCCGCATGCGCGGCTGGCTCGGGCCGGGCCTCACCGAAACCTGGAACACGCTGGACCTGCTGGTCGAGAACGGCGTCGATTATGTCGCCGACTGGGTTAATGACGACCTGCCCTACCGCATGAACAACGGGCTCTACGCCATCCCCTACTCGCTCGAACTCAACGACATGCCGCTGTTCAACATGCCGTCGATCTCGACGCATGATTTCGAGTCGCGCATCCGCGAGACGTTCGACGTGCTTTACGAAGAAGGCGAGACTTTGCCGCGCGTGATGTGCATCGCGCTGCATCCGTTCCTGACCGGCGTGCCCCACCGCATTCGCGCGTTGCAGCGTGCGCTCGCCCATATCGCCAGCCACGACAAGGCATGGCTGGCGACGGGATCGGAAATCATCGACGCCTATCGCGCGTCCCCCAACGCGGCCTGAACTCAGGCGAGCGCCGGGTAGTCGGTGTAGCCGCGCTCGTCGCCGCCGTAGAAGGTCTTCTGGTCAGGCTCGTTCAGCGCCGCGTTCGCCTTGAAGCGTGCGACGAGATCGGGATTGGCGATGAACAATTTGCCGAACGCCACCAGGTCCGCGCGACCGGCGCCAATGGCTTCCGCCGCACGCTCGCGCGTGTAGTCGTAATTGGCCATGTAGGCGCCCGAGAAGCGACGACGCAGGCTGCCGAAGTCGAAAGCCGGGCCATTGGGCGCCGCGCCTTCGTTCACATGCAGGAACGCGAGCTTCAGGGCGCTCATCTGTTCGGCGACGTAATCGAACAGCGGCTGCGGATTGCTGTCGCTGATGTCGTTCGACGCGCCGACGGGCGAGATGCGGATGCCGACGCGGCCCGGCTCCCAGCTTTCCAGCACGGCCTTCACGACTTCAATGGCGAAGCGCGCGCGGTTCTCGATGGAGCCGCCATAGGCGTCCGTGCGGTGGTTGGAATTGTCGCGCAGGAATTGGTCGATCAGATAGCCGTTGGCGCCGTGGATCTCGACCGCGTCGAAACCGGCCCGCTTCGCATTGGCGGCCGCCGTCGCATAATCGCGCACGACGCCGGCGATCTCGTCCAGTTCGAGTGCGCGAGGCATCGAGACGTCGTCGAAGCCATGCGCCAGATAGGTCTTGGTCTTGGCCTGGATGGCGCTCGGCGCGACCGGCGCGGCGCCGCCCGGCTGCAGCGACACATGCGAGATGCGTCCGACATGCCAAAGCTGCAGCGCAATGCGCCCGCCGGCTTCATGCACGGCGTCGGTGACGTGCCGCCAGCCGGCGACCTGCTCGTCCGTGTAGATGCCCGGCGTCAGGATGTAGCCCTGGCCCTGCTGCGAGATTTGCGTGGCTTCGGTGATGATCAGGCCGGCGCTGGCGCGCTGGCGATAGTACTCGACGTTCAGCGCGCGCGGCGCGAGCGCTTCGGGCGTGGCCCGGTTGCGCGTCAGTGGCGCCATGACGATCCGGTTCGGCAGGTCGAGACTCCCCATGCGGAACGGGGAAAACAGGACGGAAGCGTCGGTTGTCATGCAGCGGTTTCTCCGGATGGTTGAGGGGCGGGCTTATCGGCCCGCCGCTCAAGAAACCCGATCCGGCGTCGAGGTCAATCCGTTGTCGGCTGCGACTCGGGTGTACGGACCAGTTCAGGCCACCAACGCTGCAACATTGAAAGGTCGCTCGATGAACCCGGCGCGGATTCCGCGACCTGGTCGATCAGCGCCGACAGGTGCTTCAGGCGCTCGATCTCGCTGCTCAGAAGTTCGAATGCGGCATGAGCCCCTGTCGCCGACGTGGGACAGACCACCGAGCGCGCAAGATCCGCAGCGGCGTAATTCAAATCGATCAGCGCGACGCCGAAATGTCGGCGGGCCGAATCAAAATGTGCATCGAAGGCTTTCATGTCGCGACCTCAAATGGAGCAAAGGAACACTCTGGCACCTACCGGACGGATAATGCCGCCGGGATGGATAACCATAGCGGTTCGAATGCAATCGTGCCGTTTACAGATACGAAAATATCAAAAGTTTCTGCAATTTACCCACAGCTTGGCAACACACTAGCTATAGCTGAGCCATAAATCCCGTGTTTTGGGCGCCGTCGCCTGTTTTGAATGCAGAAAGTTTCTTCAAGGCGCAGAATGGCTTGCGCTTCCTCAAGCCTGCTTCGTCTTGCGAGGGGCCAGAACCGCCCCCGCGTCGGGCGCCAGCGACAAAAAGCTCAGCAACGATGTCGCCGACACGAGGCCGATGATGGCGAAAGCCCAGGCGAAGGCGCTGACCGGCAGGGTCGCGGTGTTTCCCGATGCCTGGTGCAGGACGATGGCCGACAGCGCAACGCCGACCGTCAGCGAGAGACGCTGCGCCATCTGCGAGAAGCTCATGGCATGGCTCATCTGCGCGCGCTCGACATCCGCGAAAGCGATGGAATTCAGGCTGGTGAATTCCAGCGAGCGGAACACGCCGCCGAAGAAGATGATCGCCATCATGAAGGACGTCGGCGTGTCGGGTTTGAACAGCGCACAGGCGGCCATGAAGACG
>JAQGKM010000438.1 GCA_028290125.1 Hyphomicrobiales bacterium
AGGGATTGCCGACCGCGATCACCCAGTCGCCGACGCGGGGCATGTCGCCAGCGAATGAGACGTGCTGGTAGGTGCCCTTGTCCTTGATCTTGAGCAGGGCAAGATCCGTGCGCTTGTCGGCGCCGACGACTTCCGCCGCGACAGTGCGGCCGTCATCGAGCGTGAGCGACACTTCGCTCGCGTTTTCGATCACGTGGTTGTTGGTCACGGCATAGCCGTCTTCAGAGATGATGAACCCCGAGCCGAGCGCTTGGCCGCTGCGCGGACGCTGCTGCTGCTGACGGCCGAAGGGAGAATTCTCGCCGCCGAAGCGACGGAAGAAGCGCTCGAGCGGATCGCCGGGGCGCATTTGCGGCATGCCGCCGCCGCCGCCCGGGCCGGCCTGCTCGTCATCGGCATCGGCCGTCTCGACCGTCTTGACCTTCACGGACACGACGGCGCCGCGCACGCGTTCGACGACAGGCGCGAAGGAACCGGGCGCACTTGCGGTGTTGGGAATCGTCAGCGCCGGGACCTGCGCCAGCGCGGGCGTATAGGCCTGATAGGCGAAACCGCCGGCGCCGGCGAGCGCGACAGCGCCCAGCAGGGCAGCGCGCAGGGCCTTGGCCGAGGTCGTGGTCTTCGGGGTCTCAGACATGGTGTGCTCCATTTTCGAAACTCGGAACGGATTGCTTCCGTCGTGAGAACGAAAATGGGCGCTATAAGCTTACGTCCCGATGGCTGGAATGTGAAAAATTCGTAAGGTCAGCGTGGCCGTTCAACGGTGTCGTCGAGAACGCGGCTGAGCGCGGCCTGCTCGTCCGCACTCAGCGCCGTGGCGGCTGCCATTGGCCGGCGGCGCCGTGCGAAGGCGAAAAGTGCTGCGCCGCCACCCAGCAGAACGGCAAAAGGCGCAAGCCAGAGCAGCAACGTATCCATCTTGAACGGCGGCTTCAGCAGAATGAAATCGCCGTAGCGCTGGACGAGAAAATGCTCGACCTGCGCATCGGTGTCGCCGGCCTGCAGGCGCTCGCGCACCATCAGGCGAAGATCGCGCGCCAGCGCGGCGTCGCTGTCGTCGATGGACTGGTTCTGGCACACCAGACAGCGCAGTTCCGACGAGATGGAACGAGCGCGTGTTTCAAGCGCCGGGTCCTTCAGGATCTCGTCCGGCTGCACGGCCAGTGCGACGCCGGGCAGAAGCGCAAGAAGCATGGCGAGAACGAAGCGCATGGCTCACTCCGCCGGTTGGGCGAGCGCGCGGGGCGCCGCGCGTTTGGCGACGCCGATGCGCAGTCGCCGGTCGGACAGCGACAGCATTCCGCCGATGGCCATGATCAGCGCGCCGAGCCAGATCAGCGCGACATAGGGCTTCCAGTAGAGGCGCACGTCGAGCGCGCCGTCCGCGCGCACATCGGCGATGTTCATGTAGACCTGGCCGAGCCCAATCGTCTTGATGCCGGCTTCCGTGCGCACCATCGTGCGTGTCGTGAAGCTGCGCCGCGAAGGGTCCATCATCGCGATGATGGCGCCGCCTTCACGAATCTCGGTGTGGGCGACCATTTCGCGGAAGTTCGAGCCCTCGCGCGGCTCGAGGCTGCGCACGATGACTTCATAGGGACCGGCGCTGATCGCCTCGCCGGGTCGCACGGTGACGACGCGCTCCACGCCCCAGCCGGTGGCGGCGAGGCCGAACAGCGTCACGCCAATGCCCGCATGCGCCAGCGCCGTGCCCCACGCGGAACGCGGCAAGCCGAGCGCGCGCGACGCCATCGCGGACGCCGAACGGCCGCCTGCAATCCGGCCCCAGAGTTCGACGAACGAGCCGACGATCAGGTAGAGCGCAAGGCCCGCCAGCACCGGCGCCGCAATCGGGCCGCCACGCAGCGCGTAGAGCAGCACCGAGCCGACGAAACCGATGGCGCAGGCGAGAGTCAGTCGTTGCGCCGCGCCGTAAAGGTCGCCGCGTTTCCAGGCGAGCATCTGGCCGATCGGCATGGCGAGCACAATCGGAATGAACAGCGGTCCGAAGGTGAGATTGAAGAACGGCGCACCGACCGAGATCTTCTCGTCCGTCACCGCCTCGAGCGCGAGCGGATAGAGCGTGCCGATGAAAACCGTGGCGCAGCTCGTCGTCAGCAGAAGATTGTTGAGCACCAGCGCGCCTTCGCGCGACACCGGCGCGAAAATGCCGCCGGGCTTCAGCGCCGAGGCGCGCAGCGCGAACAGCGCCAGCGAACCGCCGATGAAGAACACCAGAATGCCGAGAATGAACACGCCGCGCTGCGGATCGCTGGCGAAGGAATGCACCGACGTCAACACGCCCGAGCGCACCAGGAATGTGCCGAGCAGCGACAGCGAGAAGGCGAGGATCGCGAGGAAGATCGTCCAGATCTTCAACGCGTCACGCTTTTCCATCACGGCCGCGCTATGCAGCAGCGCTGTTCCGGCAAGCCACGGCATGAGCGACGCGTTCTCGACCGGATCCCAGAACCAGAAGCCGCCCCAGCCCAGCGTGTAATAGGCCCAGTAGGAGCCCATCGCGATGCCGAGCGTGAGAAAGATCCACGCCACCAGCGTCCACGGCCGCACGTAGC
>JAQGKM010000441.1 GCA_028290125.1 Hyphomicrobiales bacterium
AATTGCCCAACGGCGCGCCGACGCCGAGCCAGGGTTGGTACTTCAACACGCGTCGGGCGAAGTTCAAGGACGCGCGCGTGCGCGAGGCGCTGGGTCTCGCCTTCGATTTCGAATGGACGAACCGCAACATCATGTATTCCGCCTACAAGCGGATGGCGTCGTGGTTTGAAAACACCGACATGAAGGCGACTGGCAAGCCGGAAGGCGTCGAGCTCGCCCTGCTGGAGCAATTTCGCGGCAAGGTGCCGGACGAGGTGTTCGGCGAACCCTATGTTCCGCCAACGTCCGACGGCTCGGGCTCGGACCGCGCGCTGCTGCGCAAGGCCGACGACCTGCTGCGCGCCGCAGGCTGCAAGCGCGATGGCGGCCGCCTGCTGCTGCCGAACGGCGAGGCGTTCGAGATCGAATTCCTCGATTCCTCGGGCGCGCTGAAGCCCCATACCGAACCGCTGCAGGCGAACCTGCGCAAGCTCGGCATCAACACGACGTTCCGCACGGTCGACGCCGCTCAGTACAAGAGACGTCTCGACAATTTCGAGTTCGATATCGTCACCATGGCGCTGGGCGGCTCGTTCACGCCGGGCGACGGCCTGCGCATCACCTGGGGCTCGGAAGCCGCCAAGACGCCGGGCACCCGCAATGTGGCCGGCGTGCAGGATCCGGCGGTCGATTTCCTGATCGACAAGATCGCACGCGCATCCTCGCGCGAGGAGCTGAACGTGGCGGCGCGTGCGCTCGATCGCGTCCTGCGCGCCGGGCGCTACTGGATCCCGATGTGGTACAAGGACAAGAGCCTCGTGGCCTATTGGGACGTCTTCTCGCGCCCCGACACGACGCCGCGCTATTCGACTGGCGCGCCGGCCATCTGGTGGTGGGACGCCGAGAAGGCGAAGCGCATCAATTACCAAGGCTGACGCCGGACAAAGGAATTCATGCTCGCCTACATCGCCCGCCGTCTTCTCCTGATGATTCCGACGGTCTTCGGAATCCTGCTGATCTCGTTCGTCATCGTGCAGTTCGCGCCCGGCGGTCCCGTCGAGCGCGTGCTGGCGCAATTGCAGGGACTCGATTCCGGCGCGACGTCGCGCTTCGGCGGCGGCGCGAGCGATCTCGGCGCAGCGGCGCAATCGGGCGGCGACTCGCGTTATCGCGGCGCGCAGGGGCTCGACCCGAAGTTCATCGCGGAGCTTGAAAAGCAGTTTGGTTTCGACAAGCCGGCCTACGAGCGCTTCTTCATCATGTTGAAGAATTACGCGACCTTTGATTTCGGCCGCTCGTACTTCCGCGACACGCCGGTGCTGCAGCTGATCAAGGAGAAATTGCCGGTCTCGATTTCGCTCGGCCTGTGGATGACGCTTCTCTCTTACGCGATCTCGATTCCGCTCGGCATCCGCAAGGCGGTGCAGGACGGCTCGCGCTTCGACACATGGACGTCGGCCGTCGTCATCATCGGCTATGCGATTCCGAGTTTCCTGTTCGCCATCCTGCTGATCGTGGTCTTCGCCGGCGGATCGTTCTGGCAGATCTTCCCGCTGCGCGGGCTTTTCTCGGAAAACTACGCCGACCTGTCGTTCCCGCGAAAGGTGCTCGATTACGCCTGGCACATCGCGCTTCCAGTGACCGCGATGGCGATCGGCGCCTTCGCGACCTCGACGTTCCTCACCAAGAACTCGTTCCTAGACGAGATCCGCAAGCAATATGTGCAGACCGCGCGCATGAAGGGCCTGACAGAGCGGCAGGTGCTCTACGGCCACGTGTTCCGCAACGCCATGCTGATCGTCATCGCGGGCTTTCCGGGCGCCTTCGTGCACGCCTTCTTCACGGGGTCGCTACTGATCGAAAGCATCTTCTCGCTCGATGGGCTGGGCCTGCTCTCCTACGAGTCGATCATCAACCGCGACTATCCCGTGGTCTTCGCCAACCTCTATATCTTCGCGCTGCTCGGGCTCGTCGTGAACCTCCTGTCGGACCTCACCTACACGTGGATCGATCCGCGCATCGATTTTGAAACGCGGGAGGTGTGACGATGAGCGCCCCCGTTCTGCGCGACGAACTCTCCGCGACATCGAACGCGCCGCTGGCGCCCGTGCTGCGCGACAAGGGACTTCTGAAGCTCTCGCCGATCAACCGTCGGCGTCTCGACAATTTCAAGCGCAACCGGCGCGGCTACTGGTCGTTCTGGATCTTCATGACGCTGTTCGTGCTGTCGCTGTTCGCCGAATTCATCGCCAACGACCGGCCGATCGTCGCCTCCTACAAGGGCGAGATCCTGTTTCCGGTCGCCAAGAACTATCCGGAAGAAAAATTTGGCGGCTTTCTGGCCCAGACCGATTACCGCGATCCTGTCATCGCGAAGGAGATCGAGGACAATGGCTGGATGCTGTGGCCGCCGATCCGCTTCGCCTATGGCACGCATCAGCGTGACCTGCCGACGCCCGCGCCCTCGGCGCCGACATGGTGGCTGGCGAACGATCAGTGCAAGGCGGTCGCCGACAAGATCCTCGATCCGCCAAAACCCAACGCGACCTGCCGCGACCTTGAATGGAACTGGCTCGGCACCGACGACCAGGGGCGCGATGTCGTCGCGCGGCTCATCTACGGATTTCGCATCTCGATCCTGTTCGGCCTGATTCTCGCCGGCGTCTCGTCGGTCATCGGCATCGCGGCCGGCGCGGTGCAGGGATATTTCGGCGGCTGGATCGATCTTGTCTCGCAGCGCTTCATCGAGATCTGGTCGTCCCTGCCGCATCTCTACCTGCTGATCATCGTCTCCTCGATCATCACGCCGGGCTTCTTCGTGCTGCTCGGCATCCTGCTGCTGTTCTCGTGGGTGTCGCTCGTCCATGTCGTGCGCGCGGAATTCTTGCGGGCGCGCAACTTCGAGTATGTAAACGCGGCGCGCGCGCTCGGCCTGTCGAACGGCAAGATCATGACCAAGCATCTTCTGCCGAACGCCATGGTGGCGACGTTGACCTTCCTGCCCTTCGTGCTGAACTCCTCGATCACCACGCTCACCTCGCTCGATTTCCTCGGCTTCGGCCTGCCGCCCGGCTCGCCCTCGCTCGGCGAATTGCTGCTGCAGGGCAAGGCCAACCTGCAGGCGCCCTGGCTCGGGCTCGCGGGCTTCGCCATCATCGCCCTCATGCTGTCGCTGCTGATCTTCATCGGCGAGGCCGTGCGCGACGCCTTCGACCCCAGAAAGACTTTCTCGTGAGCGCCCCTCTCCTCGAAGTCCGCGATCTCTCCATCGCCTTTCATCAGGGCGGGCGCGAGACACTCGCGGTCGATCGCGTTTCCTTCACGCTCGAGAAAGGCCGCACGCTGGCGCTGGTCGGCGAGTCCGGCTCCGGCAAGTCGATCACCGCGCTGTCGATTGTGAAGCTGCTCGGCGCGACATCGGCGACCTATCCGTCCGGCGAAGTGTTCTTCAAGGGATGGACGACGCTTCTCCGCCTCCTCGGCTTCGATCGTGATCGTCACCTGAGCCGCCGGATCCAGCCCCTCGCGCAGCTCGGGCGGGAGCTTTTCAGCAGGGTAATGCTGTCGAACGATCTTGTTCATCGCACAATCCTCCAGGCGTCAGCGTAACACGACCTCACGAGAATGTCTTTCTGGGGTCGAAGGCGTCGCGCACGGCTTCGCCGATGAAGATCAGCAGCGACAGCATGAGCGCGATGATTGCGAAGCCCGCAAGTCCGAGCCACGGCGCCTGCAGATTGGCCTTGCCTTGCAGCAGCAGCTCGCCGAGCGACGGCGAGCCGGGCGGCAGGCCGAAGCCGAGGAAATCGAGCGAGGTGAGCGTG
>JAQGKM010000452.1 GCA_028290125.1 Hyphomicrobiales bacterium
GTCAGCGTGCCGGTCTTGTCGAACACGATGGTGTCGATCTCGGCGAGGCGCTCCAGCGCGTCGGCGGCGTTGAGGTAGATGCCGGCGCGAAACAGATGCCCGGAGGCGACGACCTGCACCGCCGGCACGGCGAGCGCCAGCGCGCACGGACAGGTGATGATGAGCACCGAAATCGCGACGATGATGGCGTGGTGCGCGCCCGCGCCGGCGAGCAGCCAGAAGACCAGCGTCGCGGCGGCGGTGACATGCACCACCGGCGCATAGACGCGCGCCGCGCGATCGGCGAGGCGCATGTAGCGAGAGCGCGCTTCGCCCGCCTTCTCGACGAGACGCGCGACATCGTCGAGCAACGTGCCCTCGCCCGCGGCGGTCACTTCGACCGTCAATGCGCCATCGAAGTTCATCGCGCCGGCGTAGATGCGCGCGCCGGGGCTCACCGGCTGCCGCATGGTTTCGCCGGTGATGAGGCTGGCGTCCAGTTCCGAGACGCCCGACAACACCAGGCCGTCGGCGGGAACACGATCGCCGGGCCGCACGAGGATGCGATCGCCCGCCTGCAATGCGCCGACCGGCACGGCGACGAGCGCGCCATCGTCCGAAATTCGATGCGCGGTCTCGCCCTTGAGTGCTGCAAGGTTGCCGGCGGCGGCGCGCGTGCGACGACGCATCGCCTGGTCGAGCGTGCGGCCCGCCAGCAGGAACAGCAGCAGCATGACGGCGGAATCGAAATAGGCTTCACGCCCGTGCAGCGCCGTCTCCACCACCGACATGGTGAGCGCGAGCAAGATGCCGAGCGAGATCGGAAAGTCCATGTTGAGCTTCTTCGCGCGCACGCCTGCAAGCGCGGAGCGGAAGAAGGGCTGCCCCGCATAGGCGGCCGCCGGCAGCGCGATCAACGCCGATAGCCAGTGAAAGAAGTCGCGCGTTTCCGGCGCGATGTCGGTGGCGTTGCCTGACCACACGGAGACAGACAGCAGCATGATGTTCATGGCGGCGAAGCCCGCCACCGCGAGGCACTTCAGCAGCCATTGCGTGCGCGCCTGCTCGTCGGCTTCGACGCGGCTCTGCTCGAACGGATAGGCGCGATAGCCCGCCCGCGCGAGCGCGGCGACGAGCGCGGCGGCATCCACCACTTCGGGCCGCCACACGAGCCGCAAACGATGCGTCGTCAGGTTGAGACGCGCGGTCAAGACGCCCGCGCAGACATTCATCGAGCCTTCGATATCGTCGAGGCACGCCGCGCAATCGACGCCGGCGATCGCAAGATCCATCGTCGCCGCGCCATCTTCGGCGGGGCGGACATAGAGCGAGAAATCGACGGAGTCGGGCGCGGCGTTCATCACTTCACCGGCATGAGATCGACACGGCTGACGGAGCGAAACAGCAGCGCCTTGTCGTCGCTGGCCTCGATGGTCACGTCCCATTGCCCCGCGGCGACCGGCGCCACGCCCTGGTAATGTCCCGCGTCGACCTTCGCGAGCGCGACCCGAAGGTCGCGGCGCCGGTCGGCCGGATGCATGAACAGCGCCGAAACCGTCAGTCCAGGCGTGACGAGGCCCGACGCATCCTTCTGCGTCACGTCGATCGTCGCACCATCGGCCTTTGCGCGGATGGCGGCGTCCACCGTCCAGCCGCGCCTGCCCTGCTCGCGCGCGCGATTGATCTCGTCGTCATAGCGAAGCCCTTCCTGATAGGGCTTGTCGGCCTCGAGTCCGCTGAACGTCCGGATGGCGGAACTCGCCATGTAGAAGTTCACGCCAAAAACCGTGCCAAAAAACAGCAGCAGGTAGGCAAGCACGTGCTTGCCGGTGAGAATGAAGCCGCGTGCCGGGGCCATGTTCATTTCTTGTCTCCCTCTGGCTGCATGAAGTGATCCTGCACGCGCACAGTCGCGCCCGTGACGAGGTCCACGAGATTGAATTCGATGTCGCGGCGCTCGTGCTGGCGATGGCTTCCGCCGCGCGGCATTGTGACGAGCACGCGATCCTCGAGCGTCTGGTCAGGCCCGACCGTCAGCACGGGCCAGCCATTGGCGCCGCGCGTTCCCCCGACAGCGTCCACCTGCGCCGGCTCGAAACCTTCCACGCGGATTTCAAAACGGCGCTCTTCCGGAATCTTGTTGGAGAGCCGCACCGTGTAGGCGTTGCGGATCGAACCGTCGTGAAGCGTGACGAACAGCGGATTGCGGTCGTGGATGACGGCGAGGCCCGAGACATTGCGCGTTCCCAGCGCCACCGCCATGGTTGCGCCGATGATGGCGATCACCACTGCATACACGATGGTGCGGGCGCGCACGATGCGCGTCTTCAATTCCGGCAGGCCCTCTTCGCGCCGCTTCACGTTGATGTCGGTGTCGTAGCCGATGAGACCCGTCGGACGCCCGACCTTGGTCATCACGGTGTCGCAGGCGTCGATGCACAGGCCGCACTGGATGCAATCGATCTGCAGGCCGTCGCGGATGTCGACGCCGGTAGGGCAGACATTGAAGCACTGATTGCAGTCGACGCAGTCGCCGGCGGGCTTGCCGGCGTCGCGCAGCACGGCGGCCTTTTTCAGCGAACCGCGCGGCTCGCCGCGGTCGTAGCGATAGGTGACGTTGAGCGCCCATTCGTCCGTCAGCGCGGCCTGGATGCGCGGCCATGGGCACATGTAGGTGCACACCTGCTCGCGCATGTAGCCGGCGAAGAAATACGTCGTGAAGGTGAGGATGGCGATCCAGATATAGGCTGTCGCCGGTCCCTGGAACGTCGCGAGCTGGTAGACGAGGGTCGGCGCGTCGGCGAAGTAAAGCACCCAGGCGCCGCCGGTCCACCAGGCGATCATCAGCCAAATCCAGTGCTTCAGCATGGACTGGGCGAAGGTTTCAAGATTCCACTTGTCGCCGGCCTTCTTCATGCGCTCGCGGCGATCGCCTTCGATGAGGCGCTCGACGGCGAAGAAGAGATCGGTCCACACCGTCTGCGGGCAGAGATAGCCGCACCACAGGCGCCCGGCGACCGCGTTCATCAGGAACAGCGTGACGGCGGCGACGATCAGCAGGCCCGTGAGGTAATAGACCTCCTGCGGCCAGATCTCGATGAAGAAGAAGTAGAAGCGGTGGTGATCGAGATCGACCAGCACGGCCTGCGACGGCGCGTTGGGTCCACGATCCCAGCGCACGAACGGCAGGAAGTAGTAGATGCCAAGCGTGACGACGAGGATCGCCCATTTGATCGTGCGGAAACGGCCGCGGACGCCTTGCGGATAAATTTTCTGATGTTCGGCGTAAAGTCCGCCCTCGACGCCTTGCGCTTCAAGGGCCGCTTCATGCGCCTGCTGCTGCTTGACACTCATCGTCTGTTCCGCTCCGCCACGAGTTCAAGGTTCGGGCTGGAATTTGCGCCGCCGCGGATACGGCGGCGCGTATGTCGTTTGGTTCAGCGACCGCCGCCGAGCGTGCGCACGTAGACCGCCAGCGCCTTGATGGTGCCGGCGTCGAGACGCTCGCCCCAGTTGGGCATGACGCCGCCACGGCCCTTGACGATGCCTTCGACGATCGTGGCCTTGTCCGAGCCGTACAGCCAGATCTGGTCGGTCAGGTTCGGCGCGCCGAGCTCGTTGTTGCCCTTGCCGTTATCGCCGTGGCAGGCCGCGCAATTATCCGCGAACACCTTGGCGCCAGTCTTGAGATCGACGGCCTTGTCGACCGGCAGGCTCGAGAGCGACCGCACGTAATCGGCCACCAGGCTGATTTCGGTCGGCTTGAGAACGCCCTCGCCGAAAGCCGGCATGTTGCCCATGCGCGCTTGCGCATCGGTGGACCGAATGCCATGCGTCAGGGTCTGCTGGATGTCGTCCAGAGAACCATTGCCCCACAGCCAATCGTCATCGACGAGGTTGGGGAAGGCCTTCGAGCCGCCGCCGCCCGCACCGTGGCACGGCGCGCAATTGTCGCCGAACGCCGCCTTGCCCTGCGCACGCGCGAAGGAGATCAGCTTCGGATCCTTCTCGATGTCCGCGAAAGACGCGTTGGCGAGAGATTTCACCCAAGGAGCGCGCGCGGCTGTGAGGTCCGCCAATTCCTGCGTGACGGCGCCACGCGAGGAATAGCCGAGCACACCCTTGGTGAAGGACGTCGCCAGCGGGATGGCCGGATAGACCACCCAGTAGCCGAGCGCCCAGACGATGCAGGCGTAGAAGATGTTCAGCCACCACTTCGGCAGCGGCGTATTCAGCTCGCGAATGCCATCCCATTCGTGGCCGGTGGTCGACGTCCCGGTGTGGGGATCGACATGTTCATGTTCGGGCGAGGCGATGCTCATCGCTCAATCCTCGTTCAGGGGGAGACGGGACATGCGGTCGAATTTCAGCTTCTGCGAAGGCCACAGCGCATAGACGACGATGCCGGTGAAGGTGATGCAGACGGACACAAGGCTGATGATCTGCGCGTCGTGCAGATAGGGCTGGATGTTCATGACCTCACCTCATGTTCGCTTTGTCGTCGTAGATCTTGAAGTCGACCG
>JAQGKM010000448.1 GCA_028290125.1 Hyphomicrobiales bacterium
AGGCCCGCGAATCCGGCCTCCGCCACGGCGCGCGCCGACATCGGACGCATCGTGTCGAAGATCGCAGCGTCGAGCCCTGCGCGCGTCTGGAACCCGGTGGCGGTCGGCCCCGGACAGAGCACGCAGACGCGCACGCCCGCCGCCTTCATCTCCTGCGCCAGCGCCTCACTGAACGAGAGCACATAGGCCTTGGTGGCGTAATAGACCGCCATGTTGGGGCCGGGCAGGAAGGCCGCCGTCGAGGCGACCTGAAGCAGCCCGCCGCGCGCCTGCGTGATCTGCGGCAGGAGTCTCAACGTGAGGTCGGTCAGCGCGCGGATGTTGAGATCGATCATCTCGAGTTGCGCGGCGCGGTCGAGCGCCGCGGCCCTGCCGTGCAGGCCAAAGCCCGCGTTGTTGACCAGAAAGGCCACGCGGGCGTCTGCCGCCGCAAGCTGCGATTCGAGAACGTCGATGGCACCAGGCTGCGAGAGGTCGCAGGGAATGACGAGCGGGCGGGGCCTTCCAGTCGCGGCGATTTCATCCGCCAGGGCGTCGAGCCGGTCGCGCCTTCGCGCCGTCAGGGCGAGGTCATGCCCGCCCCGGGCCATGATTCGGGCCAGTTCGGCGCCGATGCCGTCCGAGGCGCCGGTGATGAGCGTGATCTGGCGCATGCGGGTCCTGCCTTGGTTGACCCGCACGAGCCTAGCTGCGGTCTGGCGTCCAGCCTAGCGAATCGGCAGGCAGGTCTTGTCGCCTTCGACGTTGCGCCAGGCGATGTTCATCGTCCGCTGCCAGGATTCGCACATCCGGCGGGAGGTGAAGCAGCTGTATTCATCCTTCCAGACGATCAGCGGCACGCCCTCGGCCGTACGGACGATCCGGCCACCCCGGAAATGACCGAGCACGAGATCCGAGTCGCGTTCGCTCTGCCCCACGGCCGCACAGGCGGCGGCGGGTTCGGAGCCCGCGTGGGCGGCGGGGATCAAGGCGAGAAAGCTGGCCGCAAACAGGCCCGCGCGCAAAACATGCATGGCTGGGTTCCCTCAGACGCGAAAGGTCAAGCTTCCTGCGAAACGCAGCAGTGCCTGCGCGGTTCCGCGCGCTGTTGCTCAGGTCGGGAACCGTCTATGCTCGGTGCGCTATGCTGCAATGCAGCAACCAAAGCCGTTGGCGGATGTTCGCCCCTTGCTTGAAACAGATTGCGCGGGTGACATGGGTCGGATCGGGAAAACCATCGAAGAGCTGAACCGCTACGGTCAGCAATGGCTTGCGGCTCTGCCCGGGGGGCAGGCCGAGGCGCCCGTCGCCGTGGTCGACGCGACGACGACGCTGCAGCCGGAGTTGGTCGAGGTGACGGACTTCGAGCCGAATCCTGGGCAATTGCGGATGTTCGTGCATGTGCCCAAGCGGCTCCCCGCACGTCCGGCGCTGGTCGTTGTGCTGCATGGCTGCCGCCAGACGGCGCAGGGGTACGATCTCGGCACCGGCTGGTCCCAGATCGCCGAGCGCGACGGCTTCATCGTCTGCCTTCCCGAGCAGCGCGGCGGCAATAATCCGCAGCAATGCTTCAACTGGTTCACTGAACGCAGCACGACGCGCGGCAGTGGCGAGGCTGGCTCGATCGCCGCCATGGTCGAGCATCTCGCCGTCGCGCATGACGTCGACCGCAAGCGGATCTTCGTCACCGGCCTGTCGGCGGGCGGCGCGATGACGGCCACCATGCTGGCGACCTACCCGGAGGTCTTTGCGGCCGGCGCGGTGATCGCAGGCCTGCCCTACCGTGCCGCAGTCAGCGTCGGCGGCGCGCTCGACGTCATGTCGAACGGCGATCGCCGGTCGGCGGCCGACGCCGCAGACGCGGTGCGCGGCGCCTCCGAACATGCCGGGCCCTGGCCACGCCTTTCAGTGTGGCACGGCACGGCGGACGAAACCGTCACAAAGGACAATGCCGCCGCCCTGATCGCCCAATGGCGGGAGCTGACCGGCGTGCGCAGCGCGCCGAGCCGCGAGGAAAGCGTTCGCGGCCAGGTTCATCGGGTGTGGCTGAGCGCCACCGGGGCCGAACAGATCGAGGAATACGAGCTGGCGGATTTCGGTCACGGCGCCCCGCTCGACGTGGCCGCGCTCGGACAGGCCGGTCCCTTCCTGCTGGAAGCCGGCATATCGTCCACCTTGCACATCGCCGAGTTCTTCGGTCTCGGCTCCCGGCACGACGGGATCATCGAACGGGTGCTGCGCGCCGCGCGTGTGTGAGCCGGCACTGGAAAAACGCATCCCGCCGCACGACATGGGAAGTCGAAGGAGACTTCCCATGACCCACCCCGCCGGAGACTTTCCGTTCACGCTGACCGACGCCGAATGGCGCCAGCGGCTCAGCCCCGAGCAATACCAGGTGATGCGCGCGCACGGGACCGAGCGTCCGGGCTCCTGCGCCTTGCTGCACGAGAAGCGGGCGGGCGTCTTCGCCTGCGCCGGCTGCGAGCAGCCCCTGTTCGCCTCGAAGCTGAAATTCGAGAGCGGCACCGGCTGGCCGAGCTTCAACGATCCCCTGCCGGGCGCCGTCGAGGACACGGTCGACCGCTCCTACGGGATGGTCCGCACAGAGGTTCATTGCAGCAAGTGCGGCAGTCATCTCGGACATGTGTTCGAGGACGGTCCGCCGCCGACCGGCCTGCGCTATTGCATCAACGGCGTGGCGCTGAACTTTGAGCCGGAATGAGCGCGCGCCTGCGCCGTTGATCGACGTAGCCACAACCAAAGCATGATACTCCCTCCCCCTCGCGGGGAGGGCTTATCGCGCCGCCACCTTCTGCACGGCGGGACGCGGCGGCGCCTTCGGCGCGCGCATCGTCTTCTGCGGCACGGGCGCGGCGTTTTCCGCGAACAGCTCCGCGAGCTTTTCCGTCATCGCGCCGCCGAGTTCTTCGGCATCGACGATCGTCACCGCGCGACGATAATAGCGCGTCACGTCATGCCCGATGCCGATGGCGATGAGTTCGACCGGCGAGCGGGTCTCGATTTCCTCGATCACGTAGCGCAGATGC
>JAQGKM010000006.1 GCA_028290125.1 Hyphomicrobiales bacterium
TTCAAATGCGACGGCGCCGAGGTGTTCCACTACATGGGCACGTCGACCTTCTCGAACTACATCGTCGTACCGGAGATTTCGCTGGCGAAAATCCGCGAGGACGCGCCCTTCGACAAGGTCTGCTACATCGGCTGCGGCGTGACGACCGGCATCGGCGCCGTGATCTGGACCGCCAAGGCGGAACCGGGCTGCCGCGCCGTGGTGTTCGGTCTTGGCGGGATCGGGCTCAACGTCATCCAGGGCCTGCGCATGATCGGCGCGGAGCAGATCGTCGGCGTCGACATCAACGACAGCAAGAAGCCGCTGGCCGAAAAATTCGGCATGACGCATTTCGTCAATCCGAAGGAAGTCGGCGGCGACATCGTGCCGTACCTCGTCGATCTGACCAAAGGTGGCGCGGATTATTCGTTCGACTGCACCGGCAATGTCACGGTCATGCGGCAGGCGCTGGAGTGCTGCCACAAGGGCTGGGGCCAGTCGATCATCATCGGCGTGGCGCCGTCGGGCGCGGAGATTGCGACGCGTCCGTTCCAGCTCGTCACCGGACGCGTGTGGAAGGGCTCGGCCTTCGGCGGCGCGCGCGGCCGCACCGATGTGCCGCGCATCGTCGACTGGTACATGGACGGCAAGATCAACATCGACGATCTCATCACCCACAAGCTGCCGCTCGAGCGCATCAACGAAGGCTTCGACCTGATGCACGAAGGCAAGTCGATCCGCAGCGTCGTGGAATTCTAGCGCGAGTCCGGCATCACCCTCCCCCTTGCGGGGAGGGCGACTCCGCGAAGCGGAGCGGGGTGGGGGTCGTGAGGCCCATGCGTCTCGGATAAGCTTCAAATCAGGAAATTTTGTGAGTTGCGTCGACCCCCACCCCTAGCCCCTCCCCGCAAGGGGGAGGGGAATGGCAGGCGTCGGTAGCAGAGATTTCGCAAACCTACCTTGCCGCGAGCGCGTCTTCGGCGGCGCGCTCGCCCGTTTCCCAGGCGCCATGCACGGTTGAGAAAAAGCCCGGCGAGACGGCCTCGCCGGCGAAGAACAGGCCGTCGCCTTCGGGCTTCGCCAGCACGGCGCGGGCGCCTGCATGGCCCGGCAGAGCATGCGAATAGGAGCCGAGCGCGAACGGGTCGCGCGCCCAGGACGAACACGCGACTGGCGTGAGCCGCGCGCGATAGGACGAGCCCAGCGCCTCGACGATCTGCCCGATGGCGAAATCAGCAAAGGCCTCCGGGCCGCCCGCCTCCAGCTCGCGCGCGAATTGCCCGCCGAAATAGGCCTCGATCAACGGACGCCCGAACGGACGGATGTGGTAATTCGCCGTCGCGGTGCGATCCGTCGCGCCATAGAGCCGCGAATCGACAGGAAAGTCCTCGGCGCCGTCGAGCGCCAGGAACAGCTTGTCGGCGAGACCGAGCGGCAACATGGCCGCCGCCTCGACACGGGCCGGCAGCGCAGGACGAAAGCGCAGGCCGCCATGCGCGATGATGCTGGTCGGCACGGTGACGATGACGGCGCGGGCCGTGAGCGTCCCCTGATTGGTCTCGACGCGCAACGGCCGCGCGCCGTGGTCGATCAGTCGCGCGATGCAGCCGAAGCGCACCGGCAGATCGGCGCCGAGCTTCTGGATCAAGGCCCCGTAGCCTTCCGCGACGCGGAAGTTCACTTCCGTGTCTTCATAGGCCGCATAATCGAGCACCGAGAGCCGGTCGGTCTCGGTGCCGTTCACATAGGTCGACATGGCGTCGATGAGCGGCGTCCAGCGCGCGTCGGGACCGAGCAGTTCGGAGGCGGCAAAATCCTGCCCGCCGTCGGCCGCTTCCTGCACACGCTGGAAGAACCGGCCCTGTTCGGCACGATAGGCGCGCTGGTCGGACGTTTCAAAGCCGCGCGCATCGGCGCTCTTCTGCCAGGGCGGGGTATCGCGCAGGAACGCGAAGCCCTGTTGCTCGGCCAGCGGCAGCAGCACGTTGCGATCCGCCGAATGCAGCCAGCCGGCGCCGAGATCGACCGGGAAGCCGCCGGCGTCCAGCGTGAAGGCCCGTCCGCCCGCACGCGCCCGCGCTTCGAGGATCAAGAAAGATGCGCCGCCGCGCGCCAGGGCGCGCCCCGCCGCGACGCCTGCCGCGCCGGCGCCGATGACAATGCAGTCGTAGTCAGCCAATCCGCTCATTCACGTGACATAGGTCTCGCAATCATGCTCGTCCAGCGAGGCGTTGCCGGATGTCGGGCGGCGGCGCTATCATGCACGCACCGGCGGCAAGTCCGGACAAGGGGGAGCAGGCGATGGACCAGGCGGAGGCGCCCCTGCAGGGCGCGGCGATCATCGCCGCAATCAAGAAGGCTGGCGTCGATTACGTGCTCTCGGTGCCGGATCTGCACACCAGCACAGGCTTGCTGAAGCCGATCGCCCACGATCCCGACCTGAAGCTCATCCGCGTCTGCAAGGAAGACGAAACGCTCGGCATCGCGGCGGGCCTGTCGTATGGCGACCGGCGCGCGCTGATCCTTATCCAGTACACGGGCTTTCTCTACGCGATGAACGCGATCCGCGCGATGGCCTGCGAACAATCCATGCCGATGTGCCTGATGATCGGCCTGCTCGGCAAGGAGCCAGAAAAGGCCTCGCGCGACTCGGGCCGCTTCGGCGTGCGCATCATCGAACCGCTGCTCGACGTCATGGGGATCGCCTTCCACCGCATCGCGCAGGATGCAGACGCCGGCCTGATCGCGCCCGCCATCGAGGCCGCGTACATGCAATCCAAACCCGTCGCCTTTCTCATCGAACGCCGCCCGGTGCACGCATGATCGACCGCAAGCAAGCCTGGAAGCGCCTCGCCGCCCACATCACGAACGAGATCGTCGTCTCGACCTATTCCTCTGCGAGCGACTGGATCGCCGAGATCGACCGTCCGCTGAACTACTTTGCCTTCGGGGCGATGGGGCTCGCCTCCTCGCACGGGCTCGGCCTCGCGCTGGCGCATCCGGAGCGGCGCGTCTTCGTGCTCGATGGCGACGGCAGCCTGCTGATGAATCTCGGCACGCTCGTCACCATCGGGGCCGTCGCGCCCAAGAACTTCACCCACATCGTCGCCCGCAACGACACCTACGAAGCCAATGGCGGCCATCCGATTCCCGGGCGCGACGCGCATTTCGCCGGGCTGGCGCGCGAAGCGGGCATCGCGAAATCCCACCGCATCGACACGCTGGAAAGCTTCGAAGCGCTGATCCCCACGCTTTTGCACGAGGACGGCCCGATCTTCGTCGAGCTGATCATCCAGCAGGGCGAACTCTCGGCGCGCTCCTACAAGGAGATGTACCGCAAGGAGCGCCGCGCGGCGTTCAAGCAGGCGCTTCAGAACGGGTGATAGGTGTAGAGCCAGGTCTCTGTGAGCACCTGGTCGCCCGCGCGCAGATAGCAGCGCATGTCGACCGGCGCGTCGCCGTCCGTCGTGAGGTCGAATTGCGCGCGCCAGTGGCCCTTGACGCCGTCCGGCACTGACTCCGTGAGGATGTAGGAGAAGGTCCCGCGCGAGGACGTCAGCACCGGCTCGGGCTTCACGCCGAAGGGCAGGTTTTCCAGCGGACCGCCGACAAATTCGAGCAGGAACTTGCGCACGCCCTTCGGGCGCGGCTGGCCGGGCTGTCCGCCATTGCCCATGCGCGTCGCCATGCACCGGCCCAGTGCGCCGCCATCTGGCGCATCGGCCTGCCAATAAAGGCGATAGCGGAAATCGTGCGAGGAGCCTGCGCGCGCGGGATTTTCCGGAACCCACATGGCGACGATGTTGTCGTGGATCTCGTCGTCTGTCGGGTTCTCGATCAACTGCACCGAGCCGCGCCCCCAATCGCCCAGCGGCTCGACCCACAGGCTCGGGCGCCTGTCGTAGAAGACGCCGTCCCCGTAATGATCGAACACGCGATCGCGCTGCATCAGGCCGAAACCGCGTGGCTGCTCGTCGGCGAAAGCCGAAGCCGTCGTGCGCGGCGGATTGTTGAGCGGACGCCAGATGCGCTCGCCCTTGCCGGTCCATAGATAGAGGCCATCGGAATCGTGCACCTCCGGGCGCCAGTCCACGGCGGTGGGTTTGCGCGTCTCCGAAAACCAGTACATCGAGGTCAGCGGCGCGATGCCGAACCGCGCGATGTCCTGGCGCAGATGCAGCGTGCACTCGACATCCATCGTCACGCCCTTCGCGCGGTGCATCGTGAACTGATAGGCGCCGGTGATCGACGGCCCTTCCATGAGCGCATGCACGGTGAGCGCATCGCCGCTCTGCGCGCCGATGTAGATGCGCGTGAAATCCGGGAACTCCTCCGTGCGGTCGGCGACGACGGTGTCGAGCGCGACGCCGCGCGCCGACAGGCCGTATTGATAGAGATCGCCGATGGCGCGGAAATAGGACGCGCCGAGAAACGCCGCCCAGTCGTTGCGCCGCCAGTCGAGATCGCCGTCGCGCGCCTCCTGGAATCGAAAACCCGCAAAGCCGGCGCCCTGCGGCAGTTCGTGTGCGATGGAGTCGGGCGGCATGTCGAAATAGGCAGGATCGTAAACGATGGCGCGCGCGGCGCCCTCGCTCACCACATGCATGTCGACCGCCTTGGGGAAGAACTTTCCGAGATGGAAGAAGGTGACGGGAAACCGTCCCGGGCCCTCCGCGAAGACCGCGCGCTCGGGATCGAACCGGATCTTGCCCCAGGCGTCGTAATCGATCTGCGAGACGATTTCGGGCGCGGGACGGCGTGGCGGCGCATAGGGCTGCGCGGCGCGTGCGCGGGCCAGATCCTTCAGCTTGTCGAAGGAAAACGGCTGCGGCTCACCCAGTTTCAACCCGGGCGCGGACCATGCGACGCCGGGCGCCAAAGATGCGCCCGCCAGCGCCGCCGCTGAGGCGAGCAGGCTCCGTCGATCTGGCTTGAACGGCATGAAGGCTCCGGGCTGGCGTCGCAGGCAAGGTACCTTTGTCGCGCAGCCTCGTGGAGCAAGTGTGGCAGCGAAAGCTCAGCCGCGGATGGGCTCGACCTTCAACGCGGCGCGCACGAAATAATAGACGAGCAGGAGACCGAACGCCGCGCCAACAATTTCGACGCCACGGCTCACCAGAGGCGGCAGGCCGAGGATGCCGCCCAGCGCCCAGCCGGCGGCCCACGAAATGCCGACGAGCTCGGTGCCGACGAGGATGGCGACGCTGATCACGGTGATCGCGTTGTCCCAGTGGATCGGCTTGTCGCTCATCATGGCCTCAGTTGCGGTTTGATCAGACTGCCCACTATATCAATCCCCGCCACGGCGCAACCGAACAGGCCTCATGTCCTCCACCCTCCGCTTCACCCTGGCGGCCGTCACGGCGCCCGACGCGCGCGCCGCCACTGTGGGCCGCGACATCCTGAGCGTGGGCGGATCGGCGCTGGAGGCGGCGCTCGCCATGGCGGCCGCATTGGCTGTCGTGCTGCCGCATCGGGCGGGGCTCGGCAGCGACGCCCAATGGCTGATCCGGGAGCCCGGCGGTCGCACGCATGTGATCGACGCCGGCGGGCTGACAGGCGTCAAGGCGGACGCTGCAAGCTATCGCAAGGCCGGCCACCACGAGATGCCGAGGCGTGGCGCTCTGGCCGCCGCCACCGTGCCGGGCGCGGTCGCGGGCTGGGAGCGCGCGCTCGAGGCGACCCGCGCCTTCGGCGGCCGGTTGCCGCTGCCCGATCTGATCGCCCCGGCCATCAAGCTCGCGCGCGACGGTTTCCCGCAAAACCCGTCCAGCGCCCGCGCACCGGACGATCTCGCCACGCTCGCGGAGGCGCCGGGTTTCGCCGCAGTCTTTCTGGATGACGGCAAGCTGACGGCTGCGGGCGCGACGCGCGTGGAAACGAAGATCGGCGACCTGCTCGAGCAGATCTCGCATGCAGGGTTGCGGGATTTTTATCGTGGCGACGCCGGGCGCGAGCTCGCGGCCGACATGGCGCGCCTCGACATTGCGCTGACCCGCGCCGACCTCGAGGGCTGCGAGGCGAAGGTGCGCAAGCCGCTCTCGCTGCGCCTCGGCGCGCGCACCTATTTCGTCGCGCCTGCGCCGAGCCAGGGTTTCGCGCTGCTGCATGCGCTGGCCCTGCACGCGCGCCTGCGGGCGCCGACGCGCGACGATTTCGCCTCGCTCCACGCCTATGCCGAAACTCTCAAGCGGACGCTGCGCATCGCCGCGCCCTTTGCGCTCGATCCCTCGCTGGTGGACGGCGATCCCCTGCGCTGGCTCGCTCCCGATGCGCTGGAGCGTGAAGCGCAGGCGATCTCGCGCGACCGCGCCGACGCCGCCCCCTACCCCGCGCCACGTGTCGCCGGAGCCTTTTTCGGCGCTGTCGACCCTACGGGTCTCACGGTGGGCTGCCTCGCGACGCTCGGCGACGCATTCGGCTCGGGCTGCGTGCTTGGCCGCACGGGCGTGCTGCTCGGCAACCGCGCCGCCGCCTTCTCGCTCGATCCGCGCGCGCCGAACGTCCTCGCGCCGAAGCTGCGCGCGCCGAATGCGCCCGCCCCGACGCTTTGCGTGCAGGACGAAGGCCGCGTCATGGCTTTTGGCGGCGGCGCTCCGCAGATCGACCTGCAACTCGCCACCCGCATCGCCGACGGCATGGACCTGCAGGACGCCATCGACGCGCCGCGACTTCTCGGCCGCGACAGGAACCTGCTCCAGATGGAGGATCGCTTCGATCCCTCCGTGCTGCGCGCGCTCGACAAGGCCGGACATGAGATCGCGCTCGGCGGCGCGCCGGACGATTATGCGCCGGCAGGCGTCGTGCTGCGGCGGCGCGACGGCAGCGTCGAGGGGGCGCATGACGCCCGCACGGACGGCGCCGCAGACGGCCTGTGATCACGCCGCTCCGGCCAGCGATCCGCCGAGCAGTCCGGCGCCGAGCAGCAGCACCGCGAGAGCGGCCGCGAGTTCGAGCCCACGCAGGAAAAGGAGGCCACGCGCGCCCCGGGCCGAGGTGACGCGTTGCGCCAGTGTCTTGGCGTGTACGGCGAGAGTCGCGAGCGCGCCTGTCGTGACCGCCGTGCCGGCCGCCATGGCCAATGTGGCGGCGACGCCCGCGTAGAGAATGCCCTGCGCCGCCGAGAAGACCAGCACGAGGATGGCCCCGGAACAGGGCCGCAGGCCCGCAGCGACGATCGTGCCGAGGGCGTCACGCGCGGAAAAGTTCTTGCCGCCCAGATGCGCGGGATCGGGCATGTGCACGTGTCCGCAATCGGGCCCATGCAAATGCCCGGGCTCGTCGGCGGCGAAGCAGGCGAACCGGCTGATGGGTTTCATCGGCCTACGCCATTCGCGCCAGAACGCCCTGCCCTTGCGCCACGCCAGCAGCGCGCCGACAAGCGCGATGGCCGCGTAGGAGAACAGCTCCACCGCCTGCGCCGCGCCGCGCATCGCCTGAGCGGTCGCGCCCAGCAGCAGGGCGAGACCGGCCACAAGCGCGATGGCGACGAGCGCTTGCAGCAGGGCCGCCAGCGCCGCCATGACGAGGCCGCGTTTCAGCGCTCGCTCATTCGCCACCAGATAGGCGGCGAGCACCGCCTTGCCGTGCCCGGGCCCCGCCGCATGGAACACGCCATACGCAAACGCCACGCCGAGCAGACCCCTGAGAGCGGACGCATCCGTCTTGATCGCCCGCACCGCCGCGCGCATGAGCCCGTCAAAATGTTGCTGCTGCGCGAGGATCCATCCCGTGAGGCCGGTTGCAGACCCGCCGCCTTCCGAGATGCCCACGCTGAACGGATTACGCGCCTGCGCGAAGGCTGCATGCGGCGCGAGGCACGCCAGCACGACGAGCAGGAGACCGCAGACCGCCAGCGTGCGACCGCGCGACCTCACGGACAGGCGACCAGCGCCCGGCTCGCGAGCTTGATGCCGAAATCGGCTCCGGGCGACAGGCCGCTGAAGAAGGCCTCGCTGAGTTTCTGGCTCTCTGCGTCGTCGAGCGACTTCGGCTGCGTCACCGTGAGAGAGCAACCCGTCGCGGGGCCGACGAAACTCACGCCGTCCTTGGCGAAATCGAAGGAGACAAAGTAGGTCGGGTCATAGACCTGCAGCGTGAGGACCTTCCCGGCGCTCGCGGGCTTTTTGAGCGGCACGGTGAATCTCAGGGTGATGAGCTTCTTGTCGTCTTCGCTCATCGAGATCGCTTCCGGCTTGCCGAGCTCGATCTTCTGGCCCGGCGCCTTGACGACCGTGAAGTAACCGAACTCGGCGAGATCGCCGACGTTCTGCTCGGCCAGCGGCTGCAATTGAGCGGCGGTCGCAGGCTCGCCGTCCGGCGTGAGGCCGGTGGTCGCAAAAGCCGAATACATTTCGTCGAACGTCCAGGCATGGCGCACGCCCGAGACCTGCCCCTGCTGATCGAACAGAAGCTCGCTTCTGACCACGACGAAGGCATGCGGATGCGCCAGCGCAGGCGATGCAAGCGCGAGCATGACGAGAGTTGAGGCGAGGGCTCTGCGGAGGACGGCCATGGATGCCCGGAAGCTGACGAGACGAATCCTCAATGCCGGGCAACTCTGGCCGAAGCGTGGCGGAAAGACTTCAGGTTGACGCCGCCTGTGTGGATGGCCGACTTTCGCCCCAAGTCGAATCGAGGTCGATCATGCTGCGTGTCTATTTCCGGGAAAACGGCTGCCTTACACCGCGCGACCTCGATGCGGGCGCGGCCCACGACATGCCATCCGGCCCGGTCCCGTGGATCGATCTGCTCAACCCGACCCCAGCCGAGGATCGCTTCGTCGAAAAGCATCTCGGGCTCTCGATCCCGACCCGCGAAGAAATGCAGGAGATCGAGGTCTCGGCGCGACTCTACAACGAGGGCGGCGCGGAGTTCATGACCATGACGGCGCTGGTGCGCCTCGACACCGACGAGCCGGGCGCGACGCCCATCACCTTCATCCTGAAGGACGAAACGCTGGTCACGGTGCGTTACGCGGAGCCGCGTCCGTTCCACACCTTTGCGCTGCGGGCGATGCGCGTGGATTTCGTGCCCTGCAACGACGGCGAGCAGATCATGCTCGGGCTGCTCGAAGCCATGATCGACCGTCTGGCCGACGCGCTGGAGCGCGCGGGCGCGCGCATCGATTTCATCTCGCGCGAGGTGTTCCGGCCGAGCCCGCAAAAGCGCACCATCAAGGCGCGCAACCTCGAGGGCGTCATCGAGAACATCGGACGCGAAGGCGACTTTCTGGGGCTGACGCGTGAAAGCCTCGTCAGCATCAGCCGCCTGTCGGCCTACCACATGGCGAATTTCGAAAACGACCACCGCACCGACAAGGAAGCGCGCGTGCGCCTGCGGCTGGTGCAACGCGACGTCACCTCGCTGAGCGACCACGCGACCTACCTCACGGGCAAGAACCAGTTCATGCTCGACGCGACGCTCGGCCTGATCAATCTCGAGCAGAACCAGATCATCAAGATCTTCTCGATCGCCGCCGTCTGCCTGATGCCGCCGACTCTCGTGGCCTCGGTCTACGGCATGAACTTCAAGCACATGCCGGAACTCGACTGGGAGTTCGGCTACCCGATGTCGCTGATCCTGATGATCGTGGCGGCGATCCTGCCGTACCTGTACTTCAAGCGGCGCGGGTGGCTGTAGCTCGTCATTGCGAGCGCAGCGAAGCAATCCAGAGTCGCGCGTGAGGCCCCTGGATTGCTTCGCTGCGCTCGCAATGACGGACCTTAAAGGCGCACGACGATCATCTTGACGAGATCGTCCACCACATACCGCGACTCCACGACCTCCAGTCCGAGTTCGCGCAGGTGCGCCTCTGTCTGGCGGTCGAAGCCCGCGCCATAGGCCCAGGCCATCCAAGGCGCCCAGAGCCGCGCGATGAAGTTTCGCAAAGCGCCTGTCGGGCGGACATATTCGAGCAGGCGCAGCGTGCCGCCCGGCCTCACCACACGGCGCAATTCGCGCAGCGCTGCGACTTGCGAGTCAGCGGGCAGGACGCAAAAGAGGAACGACGCCACGGCGGCGTCAAAACTGTCATCCGGAAAATCAAGCCGCGTCACATCCATCAATCGAAGATCAACGTCACGCCTGGCTTCCAGCGCGCGCTGCCGCGCGCGGGCCAGCATCGCCGGGCTCTGGTCGACGCCCGTCACGCGTACGCCGTCAGGATAATACGCGATATTGCGGCCGGTGCCGACGCCGGCGTCGAGGATGGCGCCGTGCAGTCCCTCAAACAGAAGTGGGCGCAAGGCGCGATAGCGCTTCTGTTCGAACGGCGCATCGAGAAGATCGTAGAACGGCGCAATGCGTTCGTACCTGTCGCGCAGGCTCAACTTCGTCATGACGCCTCCAAAGCAGAACCGCCGCCGTCATCTCTGACGGCGGCGGTGAAGGATCAGCGAACGATGACGTTCTTGAACTGCCACGGATCGTCCCGGTCGATGTCTTCGGGGAACAGCAGCTCGCGGTCATCGAGCGGCGACCAGTTCGTGTATTCGCCGATCACCGGGCCGAGATAAGGACGCTGCACTTCGAGACAACGGCGGAAGTCGACTTCATCGGCTTCCACGATGCCGGCGTTCGGATTCTCGAGCGCCCACACCATGCCGGCGAGCACGGCGCTCGTGACCTGCAGGCCGGTGGCGTTCTGGTAAGGCGCGATGCGGCGCGTCTCTTCGATCGAGAGCTGCGAGCCGTACCAGTAGGCGTTCTTCTTGTGGCCGTAGAGCAGCACGCCGAGTTCGTCGATGCCGTCGACGATTTCGTTCTCGTCCAAAATCTTGGACTCCTTTTGCTGCTTCCAGCCCGAGCCCGCCATTTCATGCAGCGAGAGAACTGCATCATTGGCGGGGTGGTAGGCGTAGTGGCAGGTCGGGCGATAGACGACGTTCACGCCATCGCGCACGGTCAGGTAATCGGCGATCGAGATCGACTCGTTATGCGTCACCAGAAAGCCGTGCTGCGCCTGCGCGGTCGGCGTCCACGACCGCACGCGTGTGCCGGCGCCCTGGCGCATGAGATAGATCGCGGCCTTCGAGCCGAAATCGTGCTCGCGGCCTTCCGGCGGCATTTCCTTTTCATGCGTGCCCCAGCCGAGCTCGGCGGGCTGCAGGCCTTCTGACACGAAACCCTCGACCGACCAGGTGTTGACGAAGACGCCCATGGGCTTGGGGTCGCGCGCACGCTGTGTGTCCCGCTCGGCGATGTGGATGCCCTTCACGCCGACGGTCTGCGCCAGATGCGCCCAGTCCGCGCGGGTCTTTGGCTCGGGCAGTTCGATCGCGCAATCGGCCGCGACGTTGAGCAAGGCCTGCTTCACGAACCACGACACCATGCCGGGGTTCGCGCCGCAGCACGAGACCGCCGTCGGACCTACCTTCAATTCGTCGCGCAGGTCGAGCACGCCGTAGCGCAGCGCATAATTGGAGCGCTGCGAAGCCGAGAGGCTCGCGTCCGTGTAAAAACCCTTCCAGGGCTCGGCGACCGTGTCGATGTAGAGCGCGCCGACTTCGCGGCACAGACGCATGATCGCCGTGGACGACACTTCGACCGACAGGTTGACGAGAAACGCCTGGCCCTCGCCTTCCGTCAGCAACGGCTTCAGCAGCTCGGCGTAATTGGCTTCCGTCACATACTCCTGGACGTAGGCGATGCCGCGCTCGTCGAGCAGGCGGCGATCGGTGTCGACCGGGTCGATGACCGTGAAGCGCTTCTTGTCGTAGTTGAAATGACGCTCGATGAGCGGCAGCGTTCCGCGGCCGATCGAGCCGAAGCCGATCATGACGATGGGGCCGGTGATCGTGCCATGCACGGGCCAGTTGGACATTGCGGTCTCCTATCCGGCGCGGGCGCCGTTTCAAAACATGCGCCGCGCTCCAGAGGGGCGCGGCGCGATCAGAATTCAGCCTGCTTCAAAGCAAAGCCGACGTGAAAGAGTCAAGCGGCGCGACGCAGCGGCTCCGCTTGCAGGGCCGGCGCCACGCGCGGCGCACGCGGACCGGTCGGCACGATGAGCCCTTCGGCCCCCGCCAGTGCGCCGGGATCGAGCTCGAGCCCGAGAAAACGGGCCTCGTCGACGGGACCCGGCAAGGCCAGCCCGCGCGTCATCGCACGCGAGAAGCCGAGCGGCTCGTAATAGGCAGCGTCGCCGACGAGGATGACCGCCTTGTGACCACGCTGCACCGCGCGAAACAGCCCCTCGGCGATCAGCTTGCGGCCGATCCCGAGCGAGCGATGGCGCGCATCGACCGCGACCGGCCCGAGCAGCAGCGCGGCATGGCCCGCGCCGGCCTGGATGTGCCAGAAGCGGATCGTGCCGACGAGCTCGTCGCCCAGATACGCGGCCAGCGCCAGTCCCTGCGCGGGCGCGCGGCCTTCGCGCAGCCGCTCGCAGGTCTTGGCGAAACGCGCCGGACCGAAGGCGGCGTCGAGAAGACGCTCGCGCGCAGCAACATCCACAACCGCTTCGTCACGGATCACGAGCGTCAGTTCAGCGGCGTCACGGAAATCGTTCATGCAGACATAGGTCATCGCGGCCTCCTCGTGGGGCATGCGGCGACCCTCGCACCGTCCACGCGCTCACGCGCGCCGCGGCCGTCCGGGATCAGGTTCAGGGTGATGAGGCCTCGCATTCGCGCGAGGCCGGACTCAGGTGACGCGACCTAGATCACGTAGGACTTGAGCGGCGGGAAGCCGTTGAACTCGACCGCCGAATAGGTGGTCGTGTAGGCGCCCGTCCCCTCGATCAGCACTTTCGAACCGATCTCCAG
>JAQGKM010000103.1 GCA_028290125.1 Hyphomicrobiales bacterium
ACCGGCGCGTCCCATTCTGCCGCCAGGGCGAGCAACACGCCGGTGTGGTCAAAATGCCCGTGCGTCAGGACGATTGCCGCAGGGCGCGAGGCGGCGCCGGAACGCTTGCGCGCAGCGTTGCGGTTGAAGGCCGCGGAACCGTAAACGACAGCGTCGATCAATGTCCAGGTGCGATCGCCAGCCTGCGGCTCGCCGATGAAAACAACGTAGACGAAGGCCAGACGCTGATAGGCGACGTCGTGGGCGATTTCATGCAGATGATCGCCGCGCGCACGGTCCGATGCCGCATCGAACGCATCTGCCCCGGGGCCGATCGGGATCTGTTGAGCCATCGCCGCCTCTCCGGATGATTGCTGTCGATGGCTCGAAAAGAAGCGCGCGCGCTGGAAGTTCCGGGATACATTCTCGAGCCGTCGCGAAACACCGTCACTGTCGATCCCTGCACCAAGATACTGAACAGCTTGACGGTCTGCAGCCTGGTTTGTCGACGTGGCGAGTCCTCCACCAGCAAGTTCGTTCGTTTCTGGACGAGAGCACGTCCCCGACGAAACCTCCCTGTCCGACCGCTGTTTGACGAGCTTCGTTCACCCATTGGGAAGAAGCCTTGCGGCCCCTGGACGTCCTGTCGCGGAACGTCGACAACGAAAGAAGCATGATGCCGAAAGCAGTTCTCTTCGATGTCGACGGTACATTGATCGACAGCAACGAAGCGCACACCGACGCCTGGGTGGACGCCTTCAATCATTTCCAACTGGATGTGCGCCGCGAGGACATCCGCAGACGGATGGGAATGGGTGGCGACCAGCTCCTGAAGGCGCTTTTCTCTTCTGACGAAATCGCCGATTGCGGGGACGAACTGCGTCATTACCGAGCCAAGCTCTTTGCCCGAGACTATCAGCCAAGGTGCTCCGCATTCCCCGAAGTTCGTGCGCTTTTTGAGCGCATCAAGGAGGATGGCAAGACGATCATTCTGGGTTCCTCCGCTACGCAGGATGAGCTCGACAAAAACATGGAGCTGGCAGGGATTTCGGACCTCGTCGACTTTGCGGTTTCGGCTGATGATGCGGAACGCTCGAAGCCCTACCCGGACATCTTCGCGGCAGCACTCAAGAAAGCCGAACCGCTCACGCCGGCCGACACGGTGGTGGTTGGCGACACGCCCTATGACGCTCAGGCGGCCCAAAAGATCGGGCTAGCAACGATCGGGCTGCTTTGCGGCGGGTTCTCGGAAAACGAGCTCAGATCCGCCGGCTGCTGCGCGATCTACAAGGATCCGGAGCACCTTCTTCGCGAGTACGGCAAATCGCCGATCAAGAGCTGAAGGCAACAAAAGCCCCGCCTTCACGTTCGCCCGCAGGAGGTCCGACTGTCATGGCAAAGCAGACTTGGCCAGAGCGAATCTGGATTGTTCGCCACGGAGAGAGCGCCGGCAATGTCGCCCGAGATGCAGCAAACGCATCCGGACTGTCGCGCATCGACGTCTCCGAGCGCGACGTCGATGTGGACTTGAGCAAATTGGGTGAGGAGCAGGCTGCGGCGCTGGGACAGTGGTTTGCGGCGCTCCCGCATGCGGAACGACCTAACGTCGTGCTGTCATCGCCCTACAGGCGTGCGGTGCGGACAGCAGAACTCATAGCGGCAGAACGCGGCATCAACGTCCCCATGCATGAATTCGTGTTAGACGAGCGACTGCGCGAGAAGGAGTTCGGCATTCTTGACCGGCTCACGCGGGTGGGAATCGAGCAAAGCCACCCGGAGCAGGCTGAATTTCGGCGCGTCCTTGGCAAATTTTATCATCGACCGCCTGCGGGCGAAAGCTGGTGCGACGTCATCCTCCGGCTTCGGAGTGCACTCGACACCACGTCGCTGCATCATAGCGGCTGCAGAGTGCTGATCGTGAGCCATCAGGTCGTTGTGCTCTGCCTGCGCTACTTGTTGGAGAACCTGACAGAGAGTGAGATCCTGGCGATTGATGCGGCCGGCGATGTTTCAAACTGTTCGATCACCGAATACAGATTTGACGCGGCGCAGGGCGCAAATGGCGGCCTGGCTTTACACCGATATAACTTTATCGCGCCGTTGCGGAATGCCGTCGCGCCGATCACGTCAGCCCCGGATGCGAAGGTTGGCGCGCGATGACAACACAAATCAGCGCTGATCGACTTCGGATGAACCCGCTCCCTGCCCCAAACAGCGATGCCGACAAGGACCAGCGTGGTCGCGTCCTGGTCGTTGCCGGAAGCGCTTCGGTGCCGGGCGGCGCATTGCTTGCCGCAACCGCCGCATTGCGCGCCGGGGCAGGCAAACTCCAGATCGCCACTTGCGAAAAGGTCGCTGTCGCTTTGGGCGTGGCCATGCCCGAAGCTCTCGTCATCGGGCTGCCAGAAACGTCCGCGAGCGAGACCGCGACCGGCGCCGGCGCGGCCTTGCTCGAACGTGTACAGTGCAGTGACGCTGTCTTGATCGGGCCCGGCATGACTGATGACGACAACACCGCGCAAATTGTCGTCGACGTTCTTCGTTCTCCGCCAGGGCCGGCTTTCGTGTTCGACGCCGCAGCCTTGTCGCAATTACAGAACGCGCGTGAAGAAATGGCGGCTCACAGCGGCCGTATCGTGATTACCCCACATGCCGGCGAGATGGCGGCGCTTTTAAACGTGACAAGGAAAGAGGTCTGTGCGGACCCTTATCGCTTCGCCCGCGAAGTGGCTGTGCTGTTGAACTGTGTGGTCGTCCTGAAGGGCGCAGTGACAACCATCGTGGACCCGGAGGAGCAGTGCTGGACTTACCAGGAAGGCTCGGTCGGACTCGCGACGTCGGGGTCGGGCGACACCCTGGCGGGTGTGGTCGCAGGCCTCCTCGCGCGCGGGGCGCTGCCGCAGGACGCGGCGCAATGGGCCGTTTACCTGCACGGGGAAGCTGGAAACAGACTCGCTCGCAAACGGGGCCCGATCGGATACCTCGCACGGGAGTTGCTCGACGAGATCCCTGCCTTGATGGCCAGGACCAGCTAGACGAAAACTACGCATCGTCCTGGCTTCATGCAGCAGTTCGCCCCGGACCGAACGACCCGGGGCGAGCCGGCGTGTGGGTCCTAGCGGACCAGCTTGACGCCCGATTCCTGGAGAATGCCGCGCATCTGCACTTCAGTCTGCGTCAGGAATTCGGTGGTTTGCTTCGGTCCGAGAACCTTCGCCTCGAACAGTCCGTCGCGCACGAACTTCTGCCAGCCGGGTGACTGCGCGGCCTTCTGCATCAGCTCCTCGTAATATTTCAGCACGTCGGGCGCCATGCCCGGAGGGCCGATCAACCCACGCGGCTGCGGCGGGTTGGGCACATCGAAGCCAGCTTCCTTCAACGTAGGGATGTCCTTGAAGTCAGGCAGGCGCGCGTCGGCCACCTGCGCGACGGCGCGGATCTTCCCCGAGCGGATGAGCTCGCCTGCTTCAGCCGGTTCGATCACCATGGCGTCGACATGGCCGCCGAGCAGCGCCGAGATGCGCTCACCGCCGGAGGGGAAGGAGATGAACGCCCAGCGCGCGCCCGTCTTGGCCTGCAGCACGGTGCGCACGAGCGCGTCGCGCGCGAGCGGCGAACCGCCGGACTGTTTCATCTTGCCCGGATTGGCCTTGGCCGCCTCGATGAAATCGCCAAGCGTCTTGAAGGGCGACTCGGCCCGCACGGCGATCAACGCCGGCTCGAGCAGCATGAGGCTGATCGGCGTCAATTCACGAATCGAGACATTGGCTTCCTGCTGGACGAGCGGATTCGTGATCCAGACGCTCGTGAAAATGCCGATGACGTGAGGGTCGCCTTTTTTCTCGGCGAGATAGGACGCCGCCGTCGCGCCGCCGCCGCCGACCTTGTTGCTGATCTGGATGCGCACCGGCGAGAGTTTCGCGTCGTCGATGGCGGCGATGAGCGCGCGGCCCATCACGTCATTGCCGCCGCCGGGACCCGAATGAACCACCAGTTCGATCGGACGCGTCGGCTTGAACTCCGCATGTGCGCCGTGCGTGAACACCATGAGCGCCGACAGCGCCAGACTTGCCTTCAACATGTTTCGCTTGTTCATCGCGTTTCCTCTCATTGCCAGTTTTTTACGTGGTCAGCCCGCCGCCTGCTTCAAGGCCCGGAACCTCGGAAGCAGCGGCAGGAAGAGTACGACGATCGCGCAGGCGATCATCACTGCCGAGATCGGTCGGGAGAACAGGATGGAAAGATCCCCCTGCGACATCATCAGCGATTGGCGCAACGCGCGTTCCATGGCGTCGCCCAGCACGAAGCCGAGCACGAGCGGCGCGACAGGAAACTTCAGCCGCGACATGGCGTAGCCGAGCAGGCCGAAGCCAGCGAGCAGCATGACGTCGAAGACGCGGCCCGAGACCGAATAGGCGCCGATCACCGAGACTCCCAGGATCAGTGGATGAAGGACATAGACCGGAATCCGCAGGATCTGCGCGAAGATCGGCACCATCGGCAGGTTCAGAATGAGCAGCATCACATTGCCGATGTAGAGGCTCGCGACGAGCCCCCAGAACACATCGGGCGATTCCGTCATCATCAGCGGGCCGGGCTTCACGCCCCAAAGCACGAGCGCAGACAGCAGGATGGCCGTCGTGCCGCCACCCGGAATGCCGAGCGTGAGAAGCGGAATGAGCGCGCCGCCGGAATCCGCATTGTTGGCGCCCTCCGGCGCGGCCACGCCCTCCGGCACGCCGGTGCCGAATTTCTCCGGATGTTTCGAGACGGCGCGCTCGATGCCGTAAGAAATAAAGGAAGCGATGCTGGCCCCAGCGCCCGGCAGCACGCCGATGACGAAACCGACGATGGAGCCATTGGCGAAGGCGAATCGGCAGGCCTTCAGTTCTTCCCAGCTTGGAAGCAGATTGCGAAGACCTTTGGGCACCGGGAGGATTTGAGTCTCTTCGCTGTCGGCGATGCTGTTCAGAACTTCGGTGATCGCGAAGACCCCGATGGCGACGATCATGAAATCGAGGCCGCTCAGCAGCGACGACTGGCCGAATGTGAAGCGCGATTGCGATGTAAAGAGATCGGTGCCTATCGAGGTCAGCCACAGGCCGATGAGAAGCGCGATCAGCCCCTTCACCAGCGAGTCGCCCGCCAGCAGCACGACAAGCGCAAGGCCGAGCGCCATCAGCGCGAAATATTCAGGCGACGAGAAGGACAGCGCGTAATCTGCCACCGTCGGCGCAACGAGGCTCAGCGCGACAATGCCGAACGTGCCGGCGATGAAGGAGGCAATCGCGGCAATGCCCAAAGCTGCGCCCGCGCGGCCCTTTCGCGCCATCTGATAGCCATCCAGACACGTGACGACGGACGACGATTCACCGGGCATGTTGAGAAGGATCGACGTTGTCGAGCCGCCGTATTTGGCGCCGTAATAAATGCCGGTCAGCATGATGATGCCGCCTGTCGGCGACATGTTGTAGGTCATTGGCAGCAGCATCGCGATGGTGGCTGCAGGTCCGAGGCCCGGCAGGATCCCGACCACCGTGCCGAGGAAGCAGCCGACCAGGCACCAGAGAAGGTTGGTGGGCATGAGCGCGACTGAAAAGCCGTGCATGAGGCCGCTGAAAATATCCATGTGTCAGAACCCCATGAAGCCGATGGGCAACGACACGTCGAGCGCGAAGCCGAAGACAAGGTAAAAGCCGAGCGCGGAGCACAGGCTCGTAATGGCTGCCGAAGCCAGCGTCCGATCGAAGACAAAGCGCACGAGAAAGAAGGTCAGCAGCGCGAAGCTGAGATAGAAGCCGAGCGTGTTCATCAGCGCGGCGCAGACCGTAAAGGCGCTCCAGGTCGTCATGGCGCGGCCAAAGCCGGCCCAGTCGAAGCTCTTTTGTTCAACTGCTTCGCCGGACCGGAAACGCGAGACGATCAGCACGAGCGACAAAGCGACAAGCGCAACTCCGTAGCCGATGGGAAAGAAGCCCGGCCCCGGGCCTTCCGGCCCCATGATGTCCCACTTCGATGCTGCGAGCGTGATGTACACGCCGAGCGCAGCGACGGCCGCCCCCGCGATGACATCGCCGTCCTTGAGAAAACGCTTCTCCATGCCCCTGCGATCTTTCTGTTCAGGCCAGCGCTGCGATCAACTCGCGGGCGTCGGTCACGTTCTCGATATTCCAGCAAAGCGCCGCGAAGGCGCGGGCGCGTTCGGCGCCGATCAGCGGCGTTGCGTTGGCGATGCATTTGCCTTCGATCGCCTCGTCCGACATCGGATTGGCGACCGTGCCCGACGCATGCGGCACGTGCACGTCGAAGGTCCGTCCATCGCGCAGCACGAGGCTTGCGCGCGCTTCATCATTGCGCAGCTCCGCGTCGCTGACGACCTCCACACGGCGGCGCAGGGCCACGACGTTCGCGTCGAGCGCCTTCTCGTTCGTATATTGGGCGATCCCTGCGTCCTGATCGATGAAAGCGACTGCGGCAGAGTGATAGATCGAGAATTTGGATTGCAGTCCGGTCTGCGGCTCGGTTACGCCGGTGATGCGCACCGCGACTTCATTCACGCGCAAGCTGATCTTTTCGACATCGGCCGCAGCAGCGCCGCACTGGCGGCTGAGCGCGATCATCGCGTCGATGGCTGGATGCAGCACGACGCCGCAGGCATAAGGCTTATGGCCGTTGCGCGCGATTTCGAAACGCTCGCCGAGCTGGTCGAGAAGGCGTTCGGGCGCAGCCACCTTGGAGTAAATGCGGCAGAAGCCGCGTTTTCCCTCGATGATCTCTTCCGAGGAATCGAAGCCCTGCTGCGCGAGCAGCGCCGCCAGCACGCCGTTCGCCGCCGCCTTGCCCGCGTGAAACGATTTGCACATCGTGCCGCGATTTTGCTGCATGCCGGCAGCCTGCGTCGTTGCGATGCCGAGCGCATGCACCATCTGCCTGGCGTCGAGCCCGAGCAGCCGCGCGCAAGCCGCGCCCGCTGCAATGGAGCCCAGCGTGCCGGTCAGATGCCAGCCGCCATCGTGGTGGCCCGGCGCCGCCTGGCCTGCGCGCACGCCGGCCTCGAAGCCTACGGCATAGGCGGTCACCAGGTCGCGTCCGCTGAAGCCGCCGCGGTCTGCGAGCGCAAAAAGCGCTGCAAGGATGGGGGAACTCGCATGCAGCACGACGCCGCCCATATGCGTGTCGTCGTAATCGAGCAGGTGGCCCATCTGCCCGTTGACGGTTGCGGCCTCGATCGTCCCGATCTTGCGTTGATGACCCAGCACCGTCGCGCGCGGCGCATCGTTCAGCGCGCTCATGACGGCAAGCAGTTTGGCGATCGTCGGATGGCGCGCGCCCGCGAGCGCGCAACCGGCCCAGTCGAGAACGCCCCGCCGTGCCTGGTGGATAGCGGCAGGCGGCAGATCCTCATAGGTCAGCCCGGCCAGAAAGGCGCCGAGCGAGCGGGTGAGGCCAAGATCGAGCGGCGCCGCGCCGTAATCCGCCTTCGTTGCGATCTGCGTCGTCATCGGGGTCGCGTCACCTTTCCCTCATGGCATGAACAGCCCGCCGCTCACATGAATGGTTTGGCCGGTCATGTAGCTGGCTTGCGGGCGGCAGATATTGTGAATGACGTCTGCGACATCCTCCGGCACGCCCTCGCGCCCGACGGGGGGCGCGCCTTCGATGCCCTTGCCGGCCGTGTGCGAGCGTTGCCCGCCGATCTTGCCCGGCACGACGCAATTGACGGTGACGCCGTGGGCGGCGAATTCGCTGGCCAGACCGCGCGTCAGGCCGACAAGGCCCGATTTGGCCGTCACGACATGCGCACGTCCTGCTGCGCCCAGATGCGCGCTGACGCCGCCTATGTTGACGATACGTCCGTATTTCTGCCGGACCATGGCCGGCAGCACTGCGCGTGAGCACAGGAAGGCGCCATCCAGGATAGGCCCGGTGACGGCGCGCCATTGCGCCAGCGTCATGTCCGTGAAGGCGGCCTCGCCCCGCACGGCGGCATTGTTGATGAGAATGTCGATGCGGCCTGTCTCGGCGAGCACGCGCTCTGCCATGGCGGTCACGGCGACCTCGTCGGAGACATCGGCGAGGTGCACGAAGGCCTTTCCGCCGGCCGCCTTGATTTCAGCGACCGTGGCCTCGGCTTCATCTTTCGAGCGGAGCGCGTTGACGATGACGGTCGCGCCGTCTCTGGCCAGCGCCATGGCGATGGCCTTGCCGATCCTGCGCACGCCGCCCGTGACGATGGCGACCTGCCCCTCGAGAGAGAGCATACCCTGCATGTTTCCTCCGCTGTCGCGCACTTGAGGCTGCCGGTTGACCCGGCTAGCATGCTGTGCGATGCAAGCGCGACGCTTATAACGAGAAACGTAAAATCCACCAAACAAGGGCCGGGGGCAATTCACCCGGGAAGAAAAGGCAGGGACGGAAGGAATGGGCGGCGCCAGCGAAACTCCGATCTCAGACATCACGCGTGAACTCGCAGCTTACATTTCCGGAGCGCCTCGTCGCGAACTGCCCGCGGCCGTAAGCGAGAAAACGCGCTTTCACATCCTCGACACCCTGGCGGCGATCCTCTCGGGCTCGCGTCTGCGCGCAGGGATGTTGGCCACGAAATATGTCGCCCCCCTGGATGGCGCCGGGGCAGCGACGGTGATCGGTTCCGCCTTTCGCGTCCCCCCCGAGAGCGCAGCCCTGGCCAATGGCATGGCGGGGCATGGCGACGAAACAGACGATTCGCATCTCGAAGGCCGCTTCCACCCGGGCTGTGGAATTCTGCCCGCGGCGCTGGCCATCGCCGAGGGCCAGAACGCGAGCGGCGCGGATTTCGTGCGCGCGATCGCTCTGGGCTACGATATTGGCGCGCGCCTGACGCTGTCGCTCGGCTTGTTGCGGCCAGACGCCTCAAAGCATTCCACGCATTCGCTCGCGCCGGCTTTTGGCGCTGCGGCCGCCGGCGCCGCCCTGTTTCGACTGTCGGAGGAGCAAACGCGGCACGTGCTGTCCTATGCCGCGCAGCAGGCGTCCGGAATCCCGTTCTGGCAGCGCGACACCCATCACGTCGAAAAGGCGTTCGACTTCGGCGGCATGGCCGCGCGAAATGGCGTCGCCTCCGCGTCGATGGTCGCAGCCGGCTTTACGGCGGTGGATGATCCACTGGCCGGACGGCACAATCTGTTCACGGCTTTCGGTGAAGACGCGCGGCCTGAACTGCTGATCGAAGACCTCGGCGTACGCTACGAAATCATGCGCGCCTCGATCAAGAAATGGTGCGTCGGCTCGCCCATTCAGGCCATCCTTGATGCGACGACGGCGCTGGTCGCCGAGCACGCCATCAAGGCCAGCAACGTACTTGGCGTCACGATCTCCATGCCGGATGACAGGTTTCATATCGTCGACAACAGAACCATGCCCGACATTTGCGCGCAGCATCTTTGCGCGCTCGCCATCGCGGACGGCGGCATCACGTTCGAGAGCACGCATGACCACGCGCGCATGGAGGATCCCGCCATCCTCGCCTTGCGCGCCAAGATCACACTCACGCCCGACGCCGAGCTCACGCACGCGCGGCCCGCGCGGCAGGCGATTGTCGAAATCCGCACGACCGCAGGCGCGTTCCGACATCACGCCCGCGCCGTGCGGGGCACGCCGGACAATCCGATGACCGCGCAGGAAATTGAAGCCAAGGCGCTGGATCTGGTCACCCCGATCATCGGCGCTGAACGCGGCGGCAAGCTGGTTGACATCGTTCGAAATCTCGAACGCCTCCCGTCCATGCGCGACCTCCGTCCCTTGCTGATTGCATGAGCCTGAGCGAACTCGCCGTCATCGCGCTTGCGGCGATCCTCACTTCCATCATCGGCGGCGTCGCCGGCTATGGGACGGGATTGCTGATGCCGCTCGTGCTCGTCCCGATTCTCGGCGCGCAAGTGGTCGTGCCGATCCTTGGCGTCTCCGCGATCTTCAATAATCTGTCGCGCATCTCCGCCTTTCGCCGTGCGATCGCATGGTCGCACGTGTGGCGCATCACGCTCGTCGCCATGCCCTTCTGTTATATCGGAGCGACCTTTTATTCGTTTCTGACGGGGCCGGGCGCATCGATCCTGATCGGGGCCACGCTGATCCTGCTCGTGCCGGCGCGGCGCATGCTGAAATCTTTCCAGACGGATTTGCCGCCCTCCATGGTTCTCGTGGCCGGCGCGCTCTTCGGGCTGGTCACCGGGGGCGTCCCGGGCGGCGGCGTGATCCTGATCTCGCTCTTGATGGCCGTGGGCCTCAAAGGTCCGGCGATTGTCGCGACGGACGCCGTCATCTCCCTGATGGTCGGCTTTGTGAAAATCGGGACCTTCCAGGCGTATGGGCAGTTGCCGGCGTCCTCCTGGGCTATTGCCGCGCTGATCGGGTTGGTCAGCCTTCCCGGGGCGTTTCTCGCGAAGTGGATTTCAGAAAACATCAGCCTGAAAGTGCATCACGGACTCATGGACGGCGCCGTCGTCCTCGGCGGCTCGGTGCTTCTCCTGCGCGGGTTGGGACTGACGTAGCTAAAGACGCCACGCGAGGGGTCGGCGGGGCGCCTCGGCTGCTGTCGGGCTGGCGCTGTGCGCGATCAGGTCGGATCCGTGCACCGTGAGTTCAATCCTGCAACCGGCGACCAAGCGGATCAGGCCCGCGCTAGTCAGCTCGCGCAAGGCCGCTGCGAACGCGAGATCATCATCGGCGTGCACGCGCAATGACGACAGCTTCAATCGTGCGCGCGCCTGTCCGTGGTCGTTGGTGAAGGCTTCGAGTATCTTGCCGGCCAGATGCGAGAGAGGCCGCCGCTCTGTTGCAAACGGCGTTCGCACCCTGGGACTTGAGGAGCGAGGCGGCTCCTCGTCACGGAGCAGGCGCGTATAAGCTTCGATCCATTCGGCTTTGACTGACAGACCCATGCTAACCTCCCACCTTTCGTGACCCTTTGAGCCAGATGTCAGGCTCGATAGAAGGAACGCATGCGGTGGCGGGCCCGTCTTCGGCATTATTCCTCAGGTTCATTCCTCCTGATTGATCTTTGAGCCGTATCGGACGTTGTGGCGTGACGTATCCGGAGGCTGCTATGAGCAGCGCCAACCGAACAACGACAAACGTCGACGATGTCCTGATCACGGCCGAGCTGGTCCATCGGCGACGCGATCCCGACTATCGAGCCGAGAGCCTGGCGCTCGGCGCCCTGGCCCGTGAGATGGCTGCGAACCCCGGTGGTGTGCTCCAGAATGCGGCTGAACGGGTGCTTGATCTCTGCCATGCCGACTCCGCCGGCATCAGCATCCTGGAAAGCGACGGACCTCACGGCATGCTGCGATGGCATGCAGCCGTGGGCGGATTCGCCGCCAACCTGAATGGCGTCATTCCCCGAAACGAAAGCCCGTGCGGAACGGTGATGGACCGCAATTGCGTTCTCCTGTTCAGCGAGGCGGACCGCTTTTTCCCGGCGCTCCGAAGCGTCGAGCCGCATATCTACGAAAACCTGCTGGCGCCGTGGCACGTCGACGGAAAGCCGATTGGAACGCTCTGGGCGATCAAGCACACGCCGGAAGGACGCTTCGATGCGGAGGATGCGCGCGTCTTGCAAAGCCTCGCCGGCTTCGCGGCCGCCGCATTCCAGACAGCGTCCGCTCTCGAAAGAGCCACAGCCGAACGAGCCGGACTGGAAAGCCGCAAAAAGGCGTTGCACGAAGCCGAGGCGCGGCTCCGGTCCGCCATCGATCTGGTCGGACTGTCGCCTTACGCATGGGATCCCTTGACGGGCGCGCTGGATTGGGACGCCCGTCTCAAAGCGATCTGGGGACTTCCACCCGATGCTCGCGTCGACGAGACCGCATTCATGTCCGCCATCCACCCCGAGGATCGCGCCCGCGTCGAGGCCGCCATCGCGCACTGCCTCGATCCTGCAGGTCTTGGCGTCTACGACATCGAATACCGCGTGATCGGCATTGAAGACGGCGTCGAGCGCTGGGTTTCCACCTACGGACGGATGACCTTCAAGCAAGACCAGGCGGTCGGGTTCATCGGCGCGGCGCTGGACATCACGGATCGCAAGCGGTCCGAGGCGAATCTGCGCGAGAGCGAGGAGCGCTTCCGGCAATTTGCCGAGAATTCCAGCGACACGCTCTTCATCCTCAGCTTCGAAACAATGCGCCTTGAATATGCGAGCCCGGCTTCCGCGGCGATCTGGGGCGAGGCTCCCGAAAAGTCTCTCGGAGATGCAGGCGCCTGGACGCAACTGCTGCACGCCGAGGACCGGCAGCGCGCGCTTGGAGCGCTGGAGCGTGTGGCGCTCGGAGACATGTGCACGGAGGAATTTCGCGTCGTGCGTCCCGACCGGGCGGTGCGCTGGATCCGCACGCGGCTGTTTCCGATGCGCGACGCTCAGGGGCGCGTGTGCCGGGCGGGCGGGATCGCGCAGGACATTACGCGCAACGACAACAGTTTCGTCTACGTGGTGGATGGCGACCTGGACGCGCGTCGAAGCCTGTCCGACTTGCTCCGCGAAGCCGGCTACAGGATCAAGGGCTTCTCCTCCGGCCGATCCTTCCTGGACGCAGCCCCGGCTCTCTTGACCGGTTGCGTCGTTCTCGACATTCGCCGGTCTGGCGCCGCCGGGTTGTCGATCCCGCGGGAACTCAAGGCCCGGCGTATCGGATTGCCGGTCGTCGTGCTGGGAAGCGCCACCAACGACGTGACCTTCGGCGTCGAGGTGATGAAGGCCGGAGCCGTCGACTTCCTGCCCGCGCCCTACGACACCGGCCTGCTCCTGACCGCCGTGGCGATGGCGGTCGCGACCGCACGCGCCGATGAACCGGATGAAGACGCGGACCGGGCGCGGCACAGGATCTCCGAACTGTCGGAGCGTGAGCGCGAAGTGCTCGCTGGCCTGCTGGCCGGCAAGACCAACAAGGAGATCGGCAGAGACCTGGGCCTCAGCCCCCGAACCATCGAGACGCACCGCGCGCATGTGATGCAACGCCTGGGCGTCCAGACGCTGTCACAGGCGATCCTGATCGCCGCCGCCGCAGGCTTCCAGGGGTCCACGCCCTAGCCGCGAGGAATGGCCCGGGACACCCCTCAGGGATGTCCCCCAGCACTTCACCACATGGCGCACGTTCACGAGGCGCGACCCGACGACATCACTGCAGAGACCTTGCCGAGTCCGGACTGCAAGCTCCGGAATCGACGCCTCTGCCATGCGTCGAACCAGAGCAGGAGAAAAGCATGCGAGCCCTCGTTTGGCACGGCAAGGAAGACATCCGCTGCGACACGGTCACGGATCCTGAAATCGAGCATCCGCGCGATGCGATCGTCAAGGTCACGAGTTGCGCGATCTGCGGCTCGGACCTGCACCTCTTCCACAATTTCATCCCGGCCATGCTGCCCGGCGATGTGATGGGTCACGAGATGATGGGAGAGGTCGTCGAAGTCGGGCCCGACGCGAAGGGCAAACTGAAGAAGGGCGACCGCGTCGTGGTCCCCTTCACGATCATCTGTGGCGAGTGCGATCAGTGCAAGCGCGGCAACTTCTCCGTCTGCCAGCGAAGCAATCGCAAGAAGGACATCGCCGACAAGGTCTTCGGCCACACCACCGCGGGGCTGTTCGGCTACACGCACCTGACCGGAGGTTATCCGGGCGGGCAAGCCGAATATCTGCGCGTGCCCTTTGCGGATACGACGCACATCAAGGTGCCGGACGGCATCCCGGACGAAAAGCTGCTTTTCCTGGGCGACATCTTCCCCACCGGTTGGCAGGCGGCGGTCCAGTGCGACATCCAGCCGACCGACACGGTCGCAATCTGGGGCTGCGGTCCCGTCGGACAGATGGCGATCCGCAGCGCCGTCCTGCTTGGCGCACAGCAGGTCATCGCGATCGATCACTTGCCCGAGCGGCTCGAAATGGCGGAAGCTGGCGGCGCCATCACCATCAACTTCGACGAGGAAAACGTGGTCGAGCGGCTGAACGACCTCACGGATGAGGAAGGCCCGCACAAGTGCATCGATGCGGTCGGCCTTGAATCACATGTGTCGCCGTCGATGCCCGACACGGTCTACGACCGGGCGAAGCAGATGCTGGGCGTCGAAAGCGACCGGCCACATATCCTGCGCGAAATGATCTACGTCTGTCGACCCGGCGGCGTCATCTCGGTGCCGGGCGTCTACGGCGGGCTCGTCGACAAGATCCCGATGGGCGTTCTCATGAACAAGGGCCTGACCATTCGCACCGGCCAGACTCACGTCAACCGTTGGACCGACGATCTCCTGCGCCGCATCGAGGAGGGCCAGATCGATCCCTCCTTCGTCATCACCCACACGGTCGGCCTCGAAGAAGGTCCCGAAATGTACAAGGTGTTCCGCGACAAGCAGGACAGCTGCGTGAAGGTCGTCCTGAAGCCCTGAACCCGGAGAAACGCCATGACAGCCCACATCTCCAATATCGCGCGATCGAAAGGCGACCCGAAGGTGATCCGCTCCGGCCCGAGTTCGATGGGCGCGGCGGACCGTCTCGCCAAGGCGCTCGGCTGGTTCAGCATTGGCCTTGGCCTGACCGAGCTGCTTGCTGCAGGACGCATCGCCAATGCGCTCAACATGCAAGGAAAGGAGTCGCTCGTGCGGGCCTATGGCGTGCGCGAACTCGGCCACGGGATCGTCTCGCTTTCGCCCGACAAGCACCTCGGACTGTGGAGCCGCGTCGCCGGCGACGGGCTCGACATCGCCACCCTGATGACCGCGTTCCGGCATGACAATCCGAAACGCGACAATGTCGGAATCGCGCTTGCGGCGGTGCTGGGCGTAACCGTGCTGGACGTCATCGGAGCGCAAGCCGTCTCCGCGCGTCACAGCCGCCCACAAGGCCGGCATCGCTCCTATCGCGATCGCAGCGGCTTCCCGCAAGGACTGCAATCCGCGCGCGGCGGGGCGCGGGATTTCCAGACTCCGGCGGACATGCGGGCGGCAGCGCCACTCGCGGCGGTGTCGGATCGCGCGCCACAGGAAAGAGCGCGCGCGCATTGACTCAACGCGCCGTTCCCGCATCCGCGGGCCAAAAGCTCGGGGATGCGGATCCGTCGCACGCGCACCCACCATGGAGAGGAACATGCGCAAGCTCGTACGAACGACTTTGCTTCTCGGCACGCTTTTGACGACGACGGCCTTCGCGCAGGAGACTGCTGCTCCAACGCAGGGCGCGGCGAATTTGCAGCAGGTCGCGGCGTTCCAGCATCAGGTGACGGGCGTGACTGTGGCGAGAGACGGACGCATCTTCGTGAACTTCCCGCGCTGGACCGAGGATGCGCCGATCTCCGTCGCTGAAGTGATGCGCGACGGACAGATCAAGGCCTACCCTGACGATGAGTGGAATGCATGGCGCAACGCGCGGAAAAACGAACTTTCGGCCGGCGATCACTTCGTGTGCGTGCAGAGCGTCGTGGCCGACGCGAATGGCGGTCTCTGGATCGTCGACGCAGCCGCTCCAGCGACGGCGCACATCGTGCAAGGCGGGCCCAAGCTCGTGAAGATCGATCTCAGGACGAACAAGGTGGCGCGCGTGATCCGCTTCGACGAGACGGCTGCGCCTGAGGCCTCCTACCTGAACGACGTCCGCTTTTCGCCGGATGGACTGCATGCCTATCTGACCGACTCCGGAGCCAAGGGCGCGCTCGTCGTCGTCGATCTTCAAAGCGGCAAGGCCCGTCGCGTCCTTGACGGGCGCAAGAGCGTGCAGCCGGAGAAGGATGTCGTCGTCAAGATCGATGGCCAGCCGTTGCGCCGGCCCGACGGACGCGGCGTGGAATTCGCCGCCGACAGCATCGCGCTCTCGCCCGATGGCAAGACTCTCTACTGGAAAGCCCTGACCGGAAAATCCTTGTATCGGATCGACACGGACACGTTGAACAACGCGCGCCTGTCCGAGAAGGAGGTCGAAGCGCGTGTGGGGCATGTCGCCGATCTGGAGCCGACGGACGGGCTCTGGATCGACGCGCGCGGTCGGCTTTACTTGAGTGCGATCGAGCAGGACGCCGTGAAAGTCCGCGAGGGCGATCGCATCACGACGCTCGTGCAGGACAAGCGTCTGCGCTGGCCCGACACATTCTCCGAGGGACCCGACGGGACCATCTACGTCACGAGCTCGCATATCCAGGACATGAATTGGTACAAGCCGGAAAACGGTCCGCGCCTCGAAACCCAGTTGTGGCGCATCCAGCGCGCGCGGGAGGACGACGCGACCGGGACCACCAAGCCGGCGCGGTAGGCTCCAGAAGCTGGACGAGAGGACGCGGTCATGTTTGCGCGACTCGAGCAGGGCGTCGGACTGTTGCTCACGCTGGTCATCCTGCTCGACGTATTCCTGACCGTCCTCTACGCGCGCATGGGCGCCAGCGTGATTGCGGGCCGGGTCGGGCGGCTCGTCTGGGCGTTTTTCCTCGTGGTCTCGAACACTGTCCGCCTTCCACGCGGCGCCGCTCTGTCGTTTTGTGGTCCGTCGATCCTCGTGTCCCTCGTCGTTGTCTGGGCGCTGGGTCTGACGCTTGGTGCGGCTCTGATCATGCACTCCGAACTCGGCGGCGCCATCCGGGCGACAAGCGGCGAGACGCCGACCGATTTCGTGACCGCCATGTATGCCGGCGGCACCAGCATGGCGTTGGTCGGCGCGAGCGACTTCACGCCCCATACGAGCGCGACGCGGCTCTTGTTCCTTGTCAATTCGCTGATCGGAACCTCGGTGATCTCACTGACGCTGACGTACCTCATGCAGGTCTACACCGCGCTGCAGCGCCGCAATGTGCTTGCCATGAACATTCATCTTCTCTCGGGATGCTCGGGCGACGCCGCGGATTTGCTGGCGCGGCTTGGGCCCCGGGGGCAGTTCAACGGCGGCTACACGCACCTCGCTCAACTCGCCGCCGGGATGACGGAGGCCAAGGAGGCGCACCACTTCTACCCGGTGTTGTTCTATTTTCGCTTCGACGATGCGCACCATTCCGTCTCTCGCTCGGCCCTCGTCGCCCTCGACCTGGCGAGCCTCGTCCAATGCGCCCTGAACGAGAAAGAGTTTGGCTGGCTCAAGAACGCCGGAGCCGTCGCGCAACTCGCAGAGGCTTCAATGATGCTGGTCACCGCCTTGGAGAGAACTTTCTTGCCGGATGGCCTGCCCGACCCGGACCCGGACCTCGAGCAACAGGCGGAAGACTGTTGGCGAGCCCGTTATCGCGCCGCCCTGCGGCGCCTGCAGTCAGCCGGTATCCAGACAGCAGCGGACGAGACCGCGGGGGCGGAAGCCTATGTCGCAAGCCGGCGAGGATGGATCGGTCACATCGCGAACCTTGCTCCCGCCATGGGGTACAGCCTCGAGGAGGTCGACCCTGCAACGGAGGGCCTTGGCGGCAAGAAGGTGCAAAACGGCGTCACGCCACGACGATCTCCGGTTGCGTCTTGATCAAGAGGATGTGGCCCCGACGGGCGAAACAGCGAGCCGCGCCGGGCGTAACCCGAAACGCGAAAACGCCCCGGAGCTTTCGCTCGCGGGGCGTTTTTGTGTTTGGTTGCGGGGACAGGATTTGAACCTGTGACCTTCAGGTTATGAGCCTGACGAGCTACCGGGCTGCTCCACCCCGCGTCAACTTTTGTCCGTCGTCATTGCGAGGAGCGCAGCGACGCGGCGATCCATCTTTGGTTCAGCGTGACGCGTGCTGCGTGACGGACGAAAGGGCGCGTTTTGAGGCGCGCCCTTTTGTTTTGTCATTTCGTGGAGAGGCATTCTGTGTCCTTGGCAGGCCTGGCGGCGACCTACTCTCCCAGGTCTTGAGACATAGTACCATTGGCGCTGAGGCGTTTGACGGCCGAGTTCGGGATGGGATCGGGTCTAGCCACCTTGCAAAAGCCACCAGGCCGGCGAAGGACAGAGAATGATGAAGCGATAACTGGTTTTGAAAGTCGCGGCGCATCCCTGCGCTGTCTTGTTCCGCCGTCGCGCTTTGCGCTTTGGCTGGACGACCTGTTGCGAGCAACAGGTCGATGGACATTGATTAATGAGAGCGATCAAGCCTATCGAGCGATTAGTACCGGTAAGCTGCACAGGTTACCCTGCTTCCACACCCGGCCTATCGACGTGGTCGTCTTCCACGGCTCTCGAGGGAGAACTCGTTTTGAGGTTGGTTTCCCGCTTAGATGCCTTCAGCGGTTATCCAGTCCATACATAGCTACCCTGCACTGCGGCTGGCGCCACAACAGGT
>JAQGKM010000155.1 GCA_028290125.1 Hyphomicrobiales bacterium
CACGCCGCGCACGGCCGCCCATGTCGCAATCAGCACCGGCCAGGCGCAGGCGTAAGCGACCACCGTGGCTTCCATGCTGACGCCCCAGCCGAACATCAGGAGCGCCAGCGGCATCAGAGCGACGGCCGGGATTGCGCGCAGAGCGTCGAAAGTCGGCCCGGTGACGGCGGCCAGCGACGAGGAAAGGCCGAGCATGGAGCCGAGCAGAATGCCGACGACGGAGCCGATGGCGAGACCCAGCAGCGCGCCCTCGCAGGTTTGCCATGTCGCGATGAGGATCGAGCCGTCCAGCACGGCGCCGAGCCCCGCGCGCAGGATCGCGCTCGGTTGCGACAGGGATTCATAGACGAGCGCGCCCGACAGCGCGGCGAGTTCCCAGACGAGCAGGAAAGCCACCGGAACAAGCGCGCCTTTCAGGATGCGCTGCATCTCAATGATCCTGCAGCAGGCCGAAAAGCCTGTGACGGTGGGCGAGAAACGTCGGGTCCTCACGGGTCGTGAGCTGGTTGCGCGGCCGCGGCAGATCGACGTCGATCGACTCCGCCACCCGTCCGGGGTTGGCGGCGAGCACGATCACGCGGTCGCCGAGGTAGATCGCTTCCTCCAGATCATGCGTGATGAACACGGTCGTCATACGCTGCTCGGCGGCCAGCTCCATCAGTTCGTCCTGAAGGTTCTGGCGCGTGATCGCGTCGAGCGCGCCGAAGGGTTCGTCCATCAGCATGATGCGGGGCTGCTGCGCGAGGCAGCGCGCGATCTGCACACGCTGCTGCATGCCGCCCGACAATTGCGTGGGGAACTGGTCCGCAGCCTTGGACAGGCCCATCTTGCCCACCAGCTTGCGAACGCGCTCGTCGCGCTCCGCCCGGTCCGGCACGGTCTTTTCCATCGCCAGGGCGACGTTCCCGGACACCGTTCGCCACGGCAGCAGCGCATTCGTGTAGTCCTGGAACACGATGGCGCGCTCGCGGGCCGGCCCCGCGATGGTCTTGCCTTCGAACGCGAGTTCGCCGGAGCTGGGTTTCAGCAGGCCCGCGATGAGCCTCAGCAAAGTGGTCTTTCCGCAGCCCGACGGGCCGACGATGCTGAGGAACTCACCTTGGCGAATGTCGAAGCTTATGTTGTCCAGGACGAGCCGGTTGGACCCGAAACCGAGGCGCACGTTGCGAATGCTGACCGCAGGAGAGTCTTCGGCGCTGACAGCGCTGGTCTGGCGAATTTCGGCCACGCGTTTCTTCCCTGATGGCCGGTGCTGTTTTTCACAATTTTCGGCCGGATGACTTAGGCCATCTCTGAACACGGTCAACATTCCTTGAGACGGGGGTCGAGTCAAGCCATGCCGTAACGCTCCGCGCCTGCCTCGCAGGCGAAACTCCAAGTCGAGCGAGCCGGTGGTGCGGATGCGCCGTTGCGGCTGCCTTTTCTCGATCAAACAAGTGTTGGAAACAGTCGTCGCGCATTGCCGCGCCAGATCGCGTCCTGCGCCGCGGCGTCGAAATCGCCTGCAGCCATTCCGGCGCGCACCGACTTCGCGCTCCAAAACGGAAAATCAGTGCCGAACACGATCTGGCGCGCGTCGACCATCTTGGTCAGGGCGGCCAGTTGCATCGGGCTCGTTCCCTGCGCGAGGTCGTAATGCAGCTTGCGCAGCTCGTGCATCGCGCCGTTCGGAATGCGGCTCTGCAAACGTGGTTGCGACTGGATGATATTGGTCATGCGTTCCGCAAGCATGGGCAGCGCGCCGCCGGCATGCGAGAAGATCCAGTTGATATCGGGATATTTCGCAAGCGCGCCGCTGAACAGCAGGCTCACGATCGTGCGCGTCGTGTCGAGCGGGAATTCGATCACGGAGGGCGACACGTCGGGTATGGCGGCGCCGCAGCACGCGCTTGCGTTCGGATGCACGTAGACCGTCGCCTTGCGCCGCGCGAGCTCTTCCAGCACCGGCGTGAAGGCGGCGTCGCCAAGCCATCTGTCGTCGTAGTTCGTCATGAAGCCAAAGCCGTCGAGCTTCAATGTATCCAGGGTGTAGCGAATTTCCTCGAGGCTTCCGTCGGTGTCGGGAAGCGGCAGGGAGGCGAGGCCGCCGAAGCGTCCGGGCCGATCGCGTTTGAGATCCGCCATATATTCGTTGCAGACGCGCGCAAGCTTGCGCGCCTTCGCCGCATCGCCGAACCAGATGCCGGGGTTGGTGATCGAGACCATGCTGGTGGCGACGCCGTTCTGGTCCATGTCGTCGAGCGATTTCTGCACGCTCCAGCCGGTCACAACGGACGTGTTGCGGTTGGTGGCGGCAATCTGGTCGCGCGCGCCCTCAAGCCACGCGGGCGGGCAAACGTGATGATGGACATCGATGACGCCGTCGCTTTCAGCCGCAACACAGCGAGGAGCGGCCGCAGCTGCCGCCGCGCAGCACGCATATTTCATGAACATGCGCCGTGACGGGCGCTCGTCAGTCGCGGTCATTCAGGCTCCTCCCATTTCGATATCATGTCGATCGAACGCCGGAAGGGCAATGCCCCCACTTATAGCCATTCTGCTATTTGGAGGCAGCCAGTGACCCGATTGCATGTTTCGGAAAAGCCGTCACGCTCTGACGCCGTTTGAACCATGGAAGACCCGAGGACATCCCATGCGCGACTTCAATGAGAAGACAATTACTGACGCTGTGATCCAGCGCTTCATTGGCGCCGGGGATCCTCGCGTGAAGCAGGTTTGCGAGTCGCTCGTGCGCCATGTGCACGACTTCGTCCGCGACGTGCGCCCCTCCTATGAAGAGTGGGAATATGCGATCGATTTCCTGACGCGCACCGGCCAGATCTCCGGTCCGGCCCGGCAGGAGTTCATCCTGCTCTCGGATACGCTCGGCGTCTCGATGCTGGTCGATGCGATCAACAACCCCGTCGACGGCAAGGTGACGCAATCCACCGTGCTTGGACCGTGGTTCGTCGACGACGCACCTGTGTTCGAACTGGGCGCGGACATTTCAGGCGCGATGCGCGGCGAGCCGGCTTTCGTGTCCGGCAAGATCGAATCCGAAGACGGGTCGCCGCTGGCTGGCGCGAGCGTCGATGTCTGGCACTCCGACGACGATGGTTTCTATGACGTTCAGCAGCTCGACAAGCTCGGCGGAGCCGCCGGGCGTGGCCGCTTCACGACTGACAACGAGGGCCGCTACTGGTTCTGGACCATCAAGCCGACGCGCTATCCAGTGCCGACCGACGGCCCGGTCGGCGAAATGCTTCATGGGCAGGGCAGGCACCCATGGCGCCCCGCCCATTTGCACTTCCTCATCCGCGCGCCGGGCCATCGCAAGCTCGTCACGCATATTTTCGACAGCACCGATCCCTATCTCGACTCCGACGCGGTGTTCGGCGTCAAGGATGAACTCGTGCGCGATTTTGCGGAACATCCGGCCGGCGTCGCCCCGGACGGATCGCGACGCGAGGCGCCGTTCGCGACAATCGCGTTCGACTTCGTGGTCGCCAAGCAGGGCTGAGTCAGCCGTCGATGAACAGGCCGGCCATCGACATCGCTGCGTCATCGCGTGCGAACATGTCGTGGCCGGCGTGGAGGATCGTATCCGCGCGCGCCTCCTGCTCGAACCAAGCCAGCGCCTTGCGGGCCTTGTGCAGAAGGTCTTCGTCATTCATCCGGTTCTCGGGAGAGCCGAGCGCATGGCGCACGGTCTTGCGCAACGTATTTCCGTCAGCGACGATTTCGACTTCCGCAGCCCACACGCTCGGGAAATCCCGGTCGAGTTCGGGATCGCCGACGACGTCCACGCGGGCCGCGAGGGCTGCGAAACGCGGGTCCGCCAGCACATTTCGTCGCTCGACGTCATAGAGATCGTCCGGCGCCAGCGCGGCGGTTGCGACCTGCGCGCCCGCGCTCACGAAAGCCGTGCCGCGCGCGCTCGGATTCAGCGTCTGGCTGATCATGCCCTTGTGCGAGGTCGGCACGCGCAGGATCGCTTTCTGGATTGTCGAGGGATCGAGGCCCTCGCGCACGAGCGCGCGCATGGCCTCCGTCAGGCCAAGGACCTGACGCGCCGTGGCGTAGGGTTTGAGCGACAATTCAGGAAAGACGCTGCCGGCGCCAAGATCGTCGAGCAGCAGCGCGGAGGTGAATTCGAGCCCCAGCGTGACGCCGATCCATTCGCCGTCCGGCGGCGTGTCGACGCTGTGGAATCCCGCGCGCGCGGCCAGCGCCATGCGCACGCCGGTCGCGACTGCGTCGGCGAAAACGATCCATCGGCCGGACGGCTCCTGCACGAAGCGCCCGCTGCGGCCGGCTCCGGTCATGATGGCGAGCGACAGCGCCCGTTCTGTCTGGTCGCGCCCGAGACCGAGCGTTCGGCACGCTGTGGCGCAAGCGGCGAGCGTGGCGGCGCACCGCGTGGGCCAGAAGCCCTTGAACAGGGCGCGCGCGCCATCCATGGCCTTGCCGAAGCGCACCAGGATCTCGACGCCGACATAGATGGCATTTTCCAGCTCGCGCGGATCCCGCGCGCCTTCCGCATAGAGGCCAAAGGCGACCGGAACGACGACGGACGAGGGTGTCGTGTTCGAGCCCGTGTGGATGTCGTCCATTTCCGTCATGCGCACGAGACCGGCGATGCCGCCCATGTTTTCCGCAACCGAGCCGGGGCCGAACACCTGCCGGAGATGGCGGCCTTCAGCGGTCTGGCCGCCGAGCGCCCGGGCGATGGCGGTGTCCATCGCGTGCCGGCGCAGGATGTCGCGGTCGAGCCCGGGCAACTCTGCCGCGTTCGCCTGCGTCACGAATTCGGCGAGGTCACCGATCAGGCTCATGGGGTCTCTCTTTGCTGCACTCGACGCGCGCAGAGTGAGGCGCGGAAGAGGGCGGATCAACAGGCTTCAGCCTTCAGGATCATAGGTGATTGGCTACAAGCCCTCGTGCAGAAAGTGCGCTAGCCTGTCGGCGACGAAGCCGGCTTCGCTGCGCGCGGGCCAAGGATTTCGCGAAAGATCGAGGGGAGGACCATGGCCGATCTCAAACTCACGCTCGCCTGCGGCGACTATGAGCTCACGCGTCCCTTGACCGAAGGCCACATCAAGGCCGAGGGCATCACCTTCGTGCCCGACACGCGGTATGGCGCCAAGGAGCGTCACTGGGCGATGGCCAAGCACAATGCCTACGACATCTGCGAATTCAACGCGCCCGCTTACATCATGGCGCGCGATCGCGGCTTCAACTGGACCGCACTACCGGTCTTTGCGCATCGCCGTTTTCGGCATGGCTTCATTTTCGTCAATCCGAAAAGCGGGATCCGCGAGCCCAGGGACCTGATCGGCAAAAGGGTCGGGGGCACGAACTTCCAGCCGGCCGGCAATGTGTTCATGCGCGGGGTGCTGGAGGAGGAGTACGGCGTTCCGCACGACTCGATCCATTGGTTCACCGAACGCGGCGAAGACATCGACTTTGAACCGCATCCGGGACTGAAGATCACGCGCATACGCGACGACCAGACGCTCGACCAGATGCTGCTGGACGGCGAACTCGACGCGCGGCTCGAACCCGAATATCCCGCGCCCTTCCTGAACGGCGATCCACGCTGCGTGCCGCTGTTTCCGGATGTGAAAGAGGTCGAGACCGATTACTTCAAGCGGACCGGCATCTTTCCGATCATGCATGTCACCGTCGTCCGGCAAGAGATCGTCGACGAGCATCCCTGGGTGGTGCAGAGCCTGATGAACGCGTTCGTCAAGGCGAAGAGCATCGCGATGAAGCGGGTCGAGAATCCGCGCGTCAATCCGCTCGCCTTTTGGGCCCATGCCTGGTTCGAGCAGCAACGCCTGATGGGCCCTGACCCCTGGAAATACGGGCTTGGCGAAGAAAACCGCAAGGCGTTCGAGAAAACCATCGACTACACGCACATGCAGGGCCTGATCAGCCGGCGCTGGTCGGTCGACGAACTCTTTTCGGTCTGAGCAAGACATGACGACCGAAGCCACACGTCTCGAAGCCGTCATCGCGCTGATCCAGCGCGCGCAACTCGATCGCCTGCTGCTGATCGGCAACGGCCATCACATGATCGATCTCGACAATCCGGTCGCGCATATGAGCGGATACCGATCCGTCGGGCCCGCGCTTATGTCGATCGAGGCTGATGGTCGCCGCCGTCTCCTCGTCCACGCGGACGAGGAAGATGCGGTTGCGGATTTCGACGGCGATGTGCAGCTGACGCGCGACATCTTCGCGTCTGTCGCTGAGTTTGTCGGCCATGGCGCCGTGGCGCATGTCGGACTGCCGGACGCGCCCCGCGTTCTCGCGCAGGCGATCAAAGTCGCCGTTTCAGTTCGGTCGCTCGATGAGGATTTCTACGCGGCCACGGCGGCGAAGACCGAGCGGGAGCTTGACGCTGCGCGGCGCGTGACGCGGATCGCCGAGGAGGGCTATGCGCATCTGCTGGAGATCGTGGAGCCGGGCATGCGCGAATGCGATCTCGCCATCGCGGTCAATCTTTTCATGCGGGCGCGCGGCGCCAATGATTCTTTCCTGATGTTGAATTGCGGGCCACGGCAGGATGCGGTCATGCCGTCCAGCGAACGGCCGATCGCGGCGGGGGACCTGTTGCTCTGCGAACTGTCGCCCAGCGTGGAAGGCCAGTTCACGCAGATCTGCCGCACGGTTTCGATCGGGCCGGCGGCGGCAATCGTCGAGGAAAAATATCTGCTGCTGGTCGCTGCGATGCAACACGGCATTGCGCGCGTGAGGCCCGGCGCGCGCGTCGGCGACGTCTGCGCCGCCATCGACGACGATTTGTCGGCCGCGGGTTACGCGCAATATTCGCGGCCGCCCTTCATCCGGCGCCGCGGCCACGGGCTCGGTTCGGGTTCGACCGCGCCTGGCGACGTCTCTGTCGACAATGACACGCGTCTGACGCCCGGCATGCTGTTCATGGTGCATCCCAACCAGTTCCTGCCGGAGACCGGCTACATGATGTGCGGTGAGCCTGTCGTCTGCACGACTGACGGATTTGAGTTGCTGACCGCGCGTGGCTCTGCGCTCGCGCAAACGAAAGGCTGAGCGCCATGCTGATGCCGTCCATCGCGCTGCCGACCGGCCCCTATGACTGGAACCCGACGTCGCCGCCGCGTGCGACCTATGAGACTCGCCTGTCGCGTCTGCGCGAGACCATGCGGGCGCGCGGCCTGTCGCATGTGATCGTCTATGGCAACACGTTCGATCACGAAGCGCTGGCCTGGTTCAGCCATATGACGCCGAAGCTCGGTCCGGCGCTGATGCTCGTGGGGCAAGAGGGCGCGCCTCGTCTCGTCTTTGCGGGCGGCCCCGGCATGAAGCCGTCCGCAGCGCGGCTGACCTGGATCGAGGATGTGACGGCGCTCCGCGGGCTCGACAAGGAGGTCGCGGCATGGCTCGACGGGGCGTCTGAGCCGCGCATCGGGCTCGTGAGCGGCGCGTCGATCCTGCAGGGTGATTTCGACGCGTTGCAGAAGGGCGCCGGGCGCCCGCTTGTGGAGCTCGACGTGTCTCGTCCTTTCGGGGAGGTCGAAGCCAGCGTCCGCGCCAGCGCGCGCCTGTTGCAGGTCGTCGCCGATCATCTCTATCGCGAGGCGAAGGAGGGGGCGGACGCCGGCGCGCTGGCGCTGGGCGCCGAGCGGCTGGCCTACGCGACGGGCGCGCAGGACGTGCGGCTTCGTCTGGCACGCAAGCCGTTCGGGGCTCCCGTCACGCTGCCGGATGCGCCGATGCTGATCGCCTTGCCCGCGCCCGTCGCGCTGGCGGTGCGTTATGATGGGTACTGGGCTGCTGCTAATTTCATGCTGGGCGACATCGCCGGGCTTGCGCCTGCGGTCAGCGCCAGTCTTGAAGCGTCGCGCGAGTGGCGGGCCTATGCGAACCGCGTGGCCTTTCCCGAACCGCCACTTGCGGAAGACGGCCTTGTGCAGGCGTTCGCGACCGTCGAGGGCGCCCGGTTCTCAGCGCCCTGCATTGCCGGGGCAGGGCGCCGTGACTGGCTGTTTTGTCCGCCGGGACTCAAGCTCGCAGGATGTTGATCATGCGTTGCGCCATCGGACCGGGGTCGGCGCCATAGACGCAACGGATCTGCAAGGGCGCCAGCGGCTTTGCGAGGTCGAGCGCGATCAGCGCGCCCGTGCGCAGGTCGTCGGCGCTCGTGCATTGCGGCAGGCAGGCGATGTAATTTCCATGCCGGACCGCCTCGCGCACGGACGCTGATTCCTGCAGCTCCAGCGCAATGTCGAAATGCTCGAGGCCGATCGACCGCAGCGCGCGCTCGGCCATGTGGAAGTAGCGCGACTGACGAAGCCCGGTGGCGAAGGCGTGCTTGCGCAGGTCGGCTGGCGTGACGCCCTTTACGCCCGCCAGCGGATGAGATTTGCCCGTTAGCAGAAGCAAAGGCTCTCGCCCGACGATCTCCGACTGCAGGCCCTGCACGGGACCGGAGCTGAGCAGCAATCCCAGTTGCACGGCGCCGCTTTCCACAAGCCCAAGCACATCCTCGATCGTGCCGATCCGCGTCACCACGCGCGAGCGCGGATGCTTTTTCGAGAAGATGCCGAGATAGGGGGGCAGGAACGTCGTCGCGAGGTCGCGATGCGCGGCGAACATGATTTCCTGCGTCTGCTTCGCTTTCAGTCCCGCGAGCTTCGCCGCTGCATCGCCGCTGAGCCGGATGACTTCGCCCGCCATGGAATAAACGACATTGCCGGCCGGCGTGAGTTGCGGGCGCGCGCCGCGGTGGCGCAGAAGAAGCGCCTGTCCCACCTGACGTTCCAGCGCCTTGACATGCGCGCCGACGGAAGGTTGGGCGATGCCGAGCCGATCTGCGGCGGCGTTGAAGCCACCCAGATCGACTACGGTCTTGAATACCAGAAGCCTCCGCGGGCTCGCTTCTATCATGGCGTTTCCCCGATCCTTTTCTATTCTTATAGCTCATCGGCTATAGGATTCCAGCCATCTACCCCATTGATATCGTCGAGGGCCCCCCGCACTCTTGTCGCAACAGCAAGAGCGTCCACCGGGCGCACAAAGGGGAGGCGCAGCGCGTGATTGTCGTTGCAATCGATATCGGCGGGACATTCACGGACCTGATCGCCTTCGACACGCAGGCGCAGGAATTCCGCCAGGCCAAGAGCCTGACGACGCCAGGCAATCTCGTTCAGGGCATCATCGATTGCCTCAACAAGAGCGGCATCGACATTGGCGAGATCGCGGAGCTGATCCACGGCTCGACCACGGCCATCAACACGCTGATCGAGCGCAAGGGCGCCAGGACCGGGCTGATCGTCACGCGCGGCACACGGGACGTCTACGCCATCGGCCGCGGCAATCGTCCTGAAGCCTATAACCTGTTCTTCCACCGCCACCGCCCGCTGGTGCCGCGCTCGCTGACGCGCGAGGTCAACGGCCGACTGCTCGCCTCGGGCGACGTGCACGAACCTCTTGATGACGCATCTGTCGCCGATGCGATTGCGTTGCTGAAGGCCGAGGGCTGCGAAGCGGTCGCGGTGTGCCTGCTGCACTCCTACATCAATCCCGACCATGAGAAAGCGGTGGGCGCCGCGGTGCGCGCGGCGATGCCGGACGCCTACCTGTCGCTGTCGCACGAGATCTTGCGCGAGTATCGCGAATACGAGCGCATGTCGACGACCGTGGTGAACGCCTATATCGGCCCCAAGGTCGGCGGCTATGTCGCGAGCCTCGAGAACAATCTCGAAAAGGTCGGCTTCGGCGGCAAGCTGTCGATCATGCGGTCGAACGGCGGCGTGATGACGCCGGCGGTGGCGACGAGCCGCCCCGTGGCGATGATGGAATCCGGACCAGTCGGCGGCATCATCGCCTGCGCGCGCTTCGGCCAGATACTAGATCTCAGCGACGTCATCTCCTTCGATATGGGCGGCACCACCGCAAAGGCCAGCCTCGTCAAGGATGGCCAGCCGACGCTG
>JAQGKM010000169.1 GCA_028290125.1 Hyphomicrobiales bacterium
CATGTCGGCGAGCGTGCAGGGCGCATAGGAGGCGTGGCCGGGACGTCCGTCGCAGGACGTGTGCAGGAGGCCGATGTTGAACCAACCCGGCCGGGAGTCCGGATAGGTGATGGCTAAATTATCGGCGACTTCGCGCGTCGGAAAGCTGCGCCCGTGGATGGCCACGCGAACGTCTTCGAGCAGCTTCGTCTCAGCCTTCTTCGTGGAAAAGACCGTCACGATGTCCGGCAGGGTGATGGCCGACGTCACGACGCTCTCGGCGTCGTGGTTGCCCTTGATGATGAAGACCGGGATCGACTCGCGGTTCAGGCGCGCCAGTTCGCGCGCGAAGAACAGGCCGATCGACGTGTCGCGCCATTCGCCGTCATAGACATCGCCGGCGATCAGCACGAAGGCCACGCGCTCCTCGATGGCCTGCGTGACAAGGGTCGTGAAGGCGCGCCGGCTCGCCTCGGCGAAGCGGCGCGCGATGCCCTCGTCCTTCAGCGCAAGGCCAAGGAGCGGACTGCCGAGATGCAGATCGGCTGCGTGAAGGAAGGTAAAGCCCATGTCGGTTCCGGCTCAGGGGATGAGCACCTTGCCTTCATCATCATCGAAAGCAACGCTCCCCGCCGCTCTGTCCCCAGCTTCCGTCACGAAGAAAGGAACAAGCGTGGCTGTGAAGACGGCTGAACTCCGGCGCCTTCATAGCGATCTGTTGCCGATACATTGGGCAGCGGCCTGCGTTGCCATCGCTTCTTCTGCGCGACAACATGTGTGGGCTATCACTCGGGAGGAACTACAGGCGGCATGCTCGATTTCAATTTCAACAGTCAAGCCAATGGATCCAGAGCATGAAGATCAGAGCCGGCTTCTCGATAGCGTATGAATGCCCGGCGGCGACGCCCATGCTGCTCACGCTCAATCTGCACCCATCGCGCCGGATCGATCTGATCTCCGAACAGGTGCTGAACTTCGACCGAGAGGTCGAAACGTGGGACTACACCGACGTTTTCGGAAATTCCTGCACGCGCCTCGTGGCGCCCGGCGGGTTGACGACGATGTCGACCGATTTCGTCATCTATGATTCCGGCAAGCCCGACACGGTCGCGGCCAGCGCCGTCCAGCACCCGATCCAGGATCTTCCCAACGAGACGCTCGTCTTTCTGCTGGGCAGCCGCTACTGCGATACGGACCGGCTGGCGGATTTCGCATGGCAGACGTTTTCGAACACGCCGCCCGGATGGGCGCGCGTTCAGGCCATCTGCAACTTCGTGAACAGCCACATTTCGTTCGATTACATGAAAGCCGATGTGCAGCGCACCGCCTTTGGCGGCTACACGGACCGCTTCGGCGTGTGCCGCGACTTCGCGCATCTCGCGATCACGCTCTGCCGCTGCATGAACATTCCGGCGCGCTATTGCACGGGATATCTGGGCGACATCGGCGTTCCGGCTTCGCCCGAGCCGATGGATTTCAGCGCCTGGTTCGAGGCCTATCTTGGCGGACAATGGTTCACCTTCGACGCGCGGCACAACAAGCCGCGGATCGGGCGCATCCTGATGGCGACTGGCCGGGACGCGACCGACGTCGCACTTTCAACAAGCTTCGGAGCGATGCGTCTCGCCAAGTTCGAAGTCGTCACCGAGGAGGTGAGGGCGACCTGAGCGCTGCAAGAAAAAGTGCAGGAGGAGACGCATGGCCAAGAACACGATCTGCATCTGGTTCGACAAGGAAGCCGAGGCTGCCGCCCGCTTCTATGCCGACGTCTTTCCCGATAGCGCCGTGCAAGCGGTTCACCTCGCGCCGAGCGATTATCCCGCGGGCAAGAAAGGCGACGTTCTGACGGTGGATTTCACCGTGGCGGGCGTTGCGTGCCTCGGCCTGAACGGCGGTCCGCAATTCAAGCACAACGAGGCTTTCTCGTTCCAGATCTCGACCGAAGACCAGGCCGAGACGGACCGTTACTGGAACGCGATCATCGACAACGGCGGGCAGGCCAGCGCATGCGGCTGGTGCCGGGACAAGTGGGGCGTCTGCTGGCAGATCACGCCACGCGTGCTGACCGAGGCCATGGCCGCCGGCGGGGCCGAGGCGAAGCGCGCCTTCGAGGCCATGATGAAAATGACGAAGATCGATGTCGCCGCCATCGAGGCCGCGCGACGCGGCTGAGGCGCCGACCGCGTGAGCCCGAGCCCACGCGGTCGCGCATCGCGTTCACCCGACTTCGGGCAAACGCTCCAGCAGCTTGTCGAGCGTGACGGGGTACTCGCGAACACGAACGCCCGTCGCATTGTAGACCGCGTTGGCGACCGCGGCGGCGACGCCGCAGATGCCGAGCTCGGCGACACCCTTAGCCTTCATGGGCGACGACACGGGATCCGTCTCGTCGAGGAAGATCACCTCCTGATGCGGTATGTCCGCATGCACCGGGACTTCGTAGCCGGCGAGATCGTGGTTGACGAAAAAGCCACGGCGCGTGTCGACCGCGAGTTCTTCCATCAACGCGGCGCCGACACCCATCGTCATGGCGCCGATCACCTGGCTGCGTGCGGTCTTCGGGTTGAGAATACGTCCCGAAGCGCAGACGGCGAGCATGCGCCGCACGCGGATCTCGGCCGTTGCCGAGTCGACCGCGACTTCCACGAAATGTGCGCCGAAGGTCGACTGCTGGTATTTCTGGCTGAGATCGCCGAACTCGATGATGTCCTCGGCGACGAGCGCGCCGTCACGCGCCGCGTCGACGAGCTGATGGCTGCGGCCGCCAGCCTGCACCTGCCCGTCCGCGAAGACGACCTCGCCGGAATTGATCCCGAGCTTCTGGGCGGCGGCTTCGCGCAGCTTGACGCAGGCTGCGTAGACGCCCGCAGTCGAGCTGTTGCCGCCCCATTGACCACCGGATCCGGCCGAAACCGGGAAGCTTGAATCGCCCAGCCGCACAACGACTTTTTGCAAGGGCACGCCCATCATTTCGGCCGCCGTCTGGGCGATGATGGTGTAGGTGCCGGTGCCGATGTCGGTCATGTCGGTTTCGACAGTTACGCCGCCGGTCTGGTCGAGGGTGACGCGCGCCGCCGACTTCATGACCTGGTTGTTGCGGAACGCGGAGGCCACGCCGTGTCCGATCAGCCAGTCGCCGTCGCGCAGGCTGGCGGGCCGCGCCTGTCGGTTCGACCAGCCGAAGCGTTCTGCGCCAGTTCGGAAACATTGGACGAGCTGGCGTTGCGAGAATCGCAACTCGGCGCCGGGCGACTTGCTTTCATGATCGGGCACGACTTGCGTGTCGTTGCGAATGCGGAACTCGATCGGGTCGAGACCGAGCTTCTCGGCCATTTCGTCCATGGCGATTTCCAGCGCCATCATGCCGGTGGCCTCGCCGGGCGCACGCATGGCGTTCGACTCCGGCAGGTTGAGCGTCGTGAGACGCGTCGCCGTCATGCGGTGATCCCCGGCGTACAGCAGCCGCGTCTGGCTGACGGCGCCGTCGGGCTTGCCGTCCGGCAGATCGGCGGACCAGCTCTCATGCCCGATCGCCGTGATCTTGCCGTCCTGCGTCGTGCCGATGCGGATGCGCTGGATGGTCGCCGGGCGATGCGGCGTGTTGTTGAACATCAGCGGCCGCTGCAGCGCCACTTTCACGGGCCGCCGCGTCAGGCGCGCGCCGATCGAGGCCAGCAATGCGTCCGCCCGCACGAAAAGCTTGCCGCCAAAACCGCCGCCGATGAAGGGCGAGATGACCTGCACGTTTTCAGGCTCGATCTGCAGCGTTTCAGCAAGATCCTTCTTCGCCCAGGCGATCATCTGGTTCGACGTCCACAGCGTGAGCTTGTCGTCGTTCCAAGATGCAATCGACGCATGCGGCTCCATCATCGCATGCGCCTCGTCGGGCGTCGTATAGGTAGCGTCGAGCTTCACGGGGGCGGCATCGAAGGCCGGCTGGAAGTCGCCAACCGACGAGTCCGGCGCACCGCCCGTCATGCTGTCGGGCTTGACCGCCTTTTCCTTGCCCGCGGCGAGATCGAACGCCGCGTCAGCCGCCTCGTAATTCACGTGCACGAGTTCGGCGGCCGCGCGCGCCTGCTCGAATGTTTCCGCCACGACGAGCGCGACGGCCTGGTGATAATGCGCGATCTCGGGCCCGCCGAGCAGAGGCGCGATGTTGCGGCTGCCCTTGCCGAGCTTTCCCGCATTGTCGGCCGTGACAATGCCGAGAACCCCGGGCGCGGCCTTGGCGACGGACAGATCCATCGACACGATACGGCCCTTGGGGATCGAAGAGCCGACGACATAGCCATAGGCCTGTCCCGGAGCGACATCGTGCCGTTCATAGGCATAGGGCGCCGTGCCGGTGGTCTTCAGCCGTCCGTCGATGCGCTCGATCGGCTGACCGACCCACTTGAGCCGGTCGATCGGGTTGGTGGTTGCGGGCGAGTCGAATTTCATGGCTGTCAGCCTTTCGCTTTGGCGAGCGCAGCGGCGAGCGTGCGCTCAGCCAGCGGCAGCTTGAATGCATTCTGTTGGGTCGGCTTCGCGTCGGCGAACAATTGCGCCGTGACCGCCTTCGCGCCGCGCGGCAGGGCCGCATCGGCAGCGTCCATGCGCCAGGGCTTGTGCGCCACGCCGCCGACCGCCACGCGGCCGGATCCGTCGCGCTGAACGATGGCCGCGACGGAGACGAGCGCAAAGGCGTAGGACGCGCGGTCGCGCACCTTTCGGTAGATCTGCGTGCCGCCAACCGGCGGCGGCAGCGTCACGCCGGTGATCAGCTCGTTGGGCGCGAGTGCGGTCTCGACATGCGGGGTGTCGCCGGGCAGCTTGTGGAAATCCGCCATCGGGATCGTCCGCGTCTTGCCGTCGGCGCTCACTGTTTCGACTTCGGCGTCGAGCGCGCGCAGCGCCACCGCCATGTCGCTTGGATGCGTGGCGATGCAGGCGTCGCTGGAGCCGACAATGGCATGCTGACGATTGATTCCACCAATCGCCGAGCAGCCGCTGCCGGGCTGGCGTTTGTTGCAGGGCTGGTTGGTGTCGTAGAAATACGGGCACCGCGTGCGCTGAAGAAGATTGCCCGCCGTCGTCGCCTTGTTGCGCAACTGGCCGGAGGCGCCGGCCAGAAGCGCCCGCGACAGCACGCCGTAATCGCGGCGCACGCGCGCATCCGCCGCCAGATCCGTGTTGCGCACCAGCGCGCCGACGCGCAGACCGCCGTTCGGCAATGGTTCGATGGTGTCGAGCCCGAGATCGTTGACGTCGATGAGATGCGCCGGCGTTTCGATCTGCAGCTTCATCAGGTCGAGAAGGTTGGTGCCGCCAGCGATGAACTTGGCGCCCTGCACGCGCGCGGATGCAGAGGCGGCCTCGCCGGGCGAACGGGCGCGCTCATAGGTGAAGGACTTCATGCTTTCCTCCCGGCGACTTCGGTGATGGCCTCGACGATGTTCGAATAGGCCCCGCACCGGCAGATGTTGCCGCTCATGCGCTCGCGCAATTCGTCCGTCGTCAGCTCCATCGTGGCGTTCAGGTCGGCGCTGACATGGCTCGGGATGCCGGCCTTGATCTCGTCGAGCACCGCCACGGCGGAGCAGATCTGGCCGGGCGTGCAATAGCCGCACTGGAAGCCATCGTGCTTGATGAAGGCGGCCTGCATGGGATGCAGATTTTGCGGCGTGCCCAATCCCTCCACGGTGGTGATCTTGTCGCCTTCGTGCATCACCGCGAGCGTCAGGCAGGAGTTGATCCTGCGGCCCTCGACAATCACCGTGCAGGCGCCGCATTGACCGTGGTCGCAGCCCTTTTTGGTGCCCGTGAGATGAAGGCTCTCGCGCAAGGCGTCGAGCAGGGTGGTGCGCGTGTCGAGGTCGAGCGCGCGGGTCTCGCCATTGACGTTCAGCGAAACCTTCGTGGTCGTCGCATCCGGACGGGATTGCTGCGCACCGGCCACCGATGGCGCGGCACAGGCTGCTGCAGACGCCGCGCCGGCGGCCAGCAGGCCTCGTCGCGACATGTTCAACTCGAAATCCTCGCGCATGAAATCACCTATCTCTCAGTCATGGCCGTTGGGCTGATGACGGAAACTAGGACGGCCGCAGCGCACAATTAGAGGCTGATCGTCGATTGGGCTTATGCTGGAGATTCATGGAACGATTAGTCGTTCATGTGACTGTCGCTTGCCGGAGAGCGTTCAACACCAGCGCAAAGGCCGGCGCGTGTTGCCGCCGGCTTGTGTAATACAGGTGGTAACCGGCGAACGGCGGACACCAGTCCTCCAGCACGCGGACGAGGCGCCCATCCTTGACGGAGTCGCCCAGCTGGTCGTCAAGCACGCAGGCGAGACCAAGGCCCGCGCAAGCCGCTGTCAGCGCCATCGCCGTGTCGTTGAGGACGAGCTGCCCGCCGACGCGGACGTTGAGCTCGCGTCCGTCCTTCTCGAACTCCCAGACGTAGAGACCGCCGGACGTCGCCTGCCGCAAATTGATGCAGAGGTGCTGCGTAAGATCATGCGGCGTCGCCGGCGTCGACCGCGTCTCGAAATAGGCGGGCGAGCCCACGACTGCGAGCCGCAGGTCGGGACCGATCCGCACGGCGATCATGTCCTTCTCGACCTGTTCGCCGAGCCGAACGCCAGCGTCGAAGCGGTCCGACACGATATCGGTCAAGCCCGGGTCGATCGACAATTCGATGTTGATGTCAGGATAGGTCGCAACAAGTGGCGCCAAGGCGGGCCACAGGATCGAGTGAGCCGCGTGCCTGTTGGTTGTGATGCGCACGGTGCCGGCGGGCTTTTCGCGTAG
>JAQGKM010000202.1 GCA_028290125.1 Hyphomicrobiales bacterium
GCGGCGACGAGAACCCTGCCAACCTTTCAGGCGGCGAGATCCGCCGCGCCGCGCTTGCGCGCGTGCTCGCGCCCGAGCCCGACCTGCTGTTTCTCGACGAACCGACCAACCATCTCGACCTGCCCGCGATCGAATGGCTGGAAAGTGAACTCGCCTCGTTGCGCTCCGCGCTCGTGCTGATCAGCCATGACCGTCGCTTCCTGCAGAATCTGTCGCGCACCACGGTCTGGCTCGATCGCGGCCGCACGAAGCGGCTCGACCGCGGCTTCGGGGAATTCGAGGCCTGGCGCGACAAGGTGATCGAGGAAGAAGAGCGCGATCGCCACAAGCTCGACCGCCAGATCGTCAATGAGGAACATTGGGTGCGGCACGGCGTCAGCGGACGCCGCAAGCGCAACATGGGCCGCATGGACCGGCTGGGCGATCTCCGCAAGGAACGTCGCGAGGCGCGCAGCGGCATGGGCGACGTGAAATTCTCGGTCAGCGAGGGCCGCACGTCCGGCAAGCTCGTGACCGAGGGCGAACTGCTCTGCAAGAGCTGGGGCGACCGGCCGATCGTGAAGGATTTCTCGATCCGCATTTTGCGCGGCGACCGGCTCGGCATCGTGGGGTCGAACGGCGCCGGCAAGACGACGCTGCTCAACATCCTGACCGGCAAGCTCGAACCCGACAGCGGCCACATCAAGCTCGGCGCCAGCCTCGAAATGGCGACGCTCGACCAGAGCCGCAAGGCGCTCAAGCCCGAGTGGACGCTGAAGGACGCGCTCACCAATGGCGGCGGCGACTTCGTCGACATCAATGGCGAGAAGAAGCACGTTATCGGCTACATGAAGGACTTCCTCTTCACGCCCGAACAGGCGCGCACGCCGATCTCGCGCCTCTCGGGCGGCGAGCGCGGTCGCCTGATGCTGGCGCGCGCCCTGTCGCTGCCGTCGAATTTCCTCGTGCTCGACGAGCCGACCAACGATCTCGATCTCGAGACGCTCGACCTGCTGCAGGAGATGATCGCCGATTATCCCGGCACGGTGGTGGTCGTCAGCCATGACCGCGACTTCCTCGACCGCGTCGCGACCTCGGTGCTGGTCGCCGAGGGCGAGGGCAAGTGGATCGAATATGCGGGCGGCTACACCGACATGGTGGCGCAGCGCGGCTTCGGCATCGGCCAGAGCGCGCCCGCCGCGGTCCTGAAGACGCCGAAGGCGGAAGCGAAGGAACGCGCCGCCGCCAGCACGGAAAAGAAGAAGCTCTCGTTCAAGCACAAGCACGCGCTCGAAACCCTGCCGGGCCGCATTGACGAGATGAGCCAGAAGCGCGCGCTGATCCAGAGCAAGCTCGAGGCGCCCGACCTCTACGCGCGCGATCGCTCCGCGTTCGACAAGCTCAGCCAGCAGCTGCTCGACACGGAAAAGAAGATCGCGTCGATGGAAGAGGAATGGCTCGAGCTGGAGGCGCTGCGCGAGTCCGTCGAGGGCTAGCGTGGCGGCTTGCCTCGCCCAGCTGAGCATGGTGTGATCCTCCCCAAGCCGGACGCCTGAAGCGGAACACCGCATGCGCCGGCGCGGGAGGACGACATGGCCTTGTGCAAGGCGCGCACGCGGGGCGTTGCGCTGATATCGGTTCTGCTGGCCACGACGGCTGGCGCCAGGGCCGACGCGATCGCCGATTTCTACCATGGCAAGACCATGCAGATGATCATCGCCACCTCGCCGGGCGGCGATTACGACACGCGTGGGCGTCTGCTGGCGCGCCACATGGGCCGCCTGCTGCCGGGCGAACCCAACATCGTCGCGCAGAACATGCCGGGCGGAGTCGGGATCGCGGCCGCCAATCACATGGCCAACGCCGCACCGCGCGACGGAACGGTGCTGCACATGCTGATGCAGAACATGCCGGCCCATCAGGCGGTCGGTGGACAGGGCGTCAAGTTCGACACGCGCAAGCTGATCTTCCTCGGCACGACGACCGATACGCCCAATGTCATCAACTCCTGGTACACGACCGGCATCACGACCATCGAGGATGTGCGCAAGCGCGAACTCGTCGTCGGCGCCGCCGGCACGGCGACCCCTGCGGCCTATTATCCCGCCGCGCTGAACGCGATGGCGGGCACGAAATTCAAGATCGTCACCGGCTATCCGGGCGGCAACGACGTCAATCTCGCGATGGAGAAAGGCGAGGTTGGCGGGCGCGGCTCGAACGCCTGGGCGTCGTGGAAAAGCTCGCGGCCGCAGTGGCTGGCCGAAAACAAGATTCACATTCTCGTGCAGATCGGCCTGAAGCGGCATCCGGACCTGCCCAACGTGCCGCTGCTGTTCGAACTCGCCAGCAACGACGCCGACCGCGAGGTGCTGCGCTTCATCTCCGCCGACACCGCCATTTCGCGCGCGGCGGTGACCACGCCCGACACCCCGCCGGACCGCGTGGCGGCGCTTCGAAAAGCCTTCATGGACACGGTAAGGGATCCGCAATTCCTTGCCGAGGCCGAGAAAATGCAGGTCGATATCAGCCCCCTGTCGGGCGAGGACTCGCAGGCCATCGCGGACCGCATCGTCGCAGCGCCGCCGGAGGTCGTGGCGCGCGCCAAACTGTTGCTGGAAGGCACTGGGAAATAGCGAGCCAGGGGAGCGGCGCGATGCCGCTCCCGCATTTCCCGGTCGCGCCCCTTGCCCTCGTGTCCCGCCCCGGCTAGCACGGAAGGATGTCCGACACGCGCAAGTCCGCCAGAGGCGAATCAGTCAACTCCGAGCCGGGATCCATCGCCATGTTGCGGCGGCTGTTTCTCGAGCATGGCCGGCCGCATCTGAAGTCCTACCTGTTCGCCGGCCTGTTCATGGCGATCGGCGCCGCCGCCACCTCCGTGTCGGCCTGGCTGCTGAAGCCCGTGCTCAACCGGATGGTCGACCCGTCGGGCTTCTCGGATCTCCGCTGGCTCGCGGTCGGCGTCGCCGGCCTCTTCCTGCTGCGCGGGCTCGCCACCTACGGCTATCAGGTCGTGCTGTCGCGCACCGGCAACCGCATCGTGGCCGGCGTGCAGCGGCGGCTCTACGAGCATCTGCTGCGGCAGGACATGCGCTTCTTCCAGGACAGGCACTCGACCGAATTCATGACGCGCCTCGCGATGGCGGCCAACGGCGTGCGCGACACGCTGCAGGTCATCATCACGAGCACCGGGCGCGACGTGCTGACGCTCGTCGGCCTGATCATCGTGATGATCGTGCAGGATCCCATCATGGCGGTGATCGCCCTGACCATCATGCCGGTCGGCGGCTATCTGCTGGGCCGCCTGATCCGCCGCGTCCGCAAGGCCGCGCGTCGCTCCTACGACGGCTCCGCGCGCATTCTGGAGACCATGCAGGAGACGGTGCTGGGCATCCGCATCGTCAAAAGCTTCAATCTCGAAGGCATCATGCGCAAGCGCATGTCGGATTCGGTGCGCGAAGTCGAGCGCTCGGTGAATTCGATGGCGGCCGGCATGGCGGTGTCGAGCCCGATCTCCGACGCCGTCGCCGGCATCGCGATCGGCGCGGTGATCTTCTACGGTTCCTATCGCGTGTCGATCGCCGGCGCCGATGCCGGCTCGTTCTTCTCCTTCATCGCCGCCCTGCTGCTCGCCTACGAGCCGGGCAAGAAACTCGCGCGGCTCAATCTCGACATCCAGCACGGACTCACCGGCGCGCGGCTGATCTACGAAGTGCTCGACACGCCCGCGACCGAAGGCCCGCAGGACCATCTGCCGAAGCTCGACGTGCGCGAGGGCCGCATCGTTTTCGAAAACGTGCGCTTCGCCTATCGCAACGACGAATATGTTCTCGACGGCCTCGACCTCGTGGCGGCTCCCAACGCCACCACGGCGCTGGTCGGCCCGTCGGGCGGCGGCAAGTCGACCCTGATCGCCATGATCCAGCGGTTCTATGCGCCGGGCGAAGGCCGCATCACCATCGACGGACAGGACATCGCCGGCGTCAATCTGGTGTCGCTGCGCGACGCCATCGCCTTCGTGTCGCAGGACGTGTTCCTGTTTCGCGGCACCATCCGCGACAACATCGCGCTCGGCCGTCCCGGCGCCAGCGATGCGGAAATCATGGACGCGGCGCGCATGGCCAATGCGCATGACTTCATCATGGGCTTCAGCACCGGCTACGCGACCGGCGTCGGCGAACAGGGCGCGCAATTGTCGGGCGGCCAGCGCCAGCGCATCGCCATCGCGCGCGCCTTCCTGAAGAACGCGCCGATCATCCTGCTCGACGAACCGACGGCGGCGCTCGATTCCGAATCCGAGCGCGAAGTGCAGAAGGCGCTCGACTCGCTGCGTCAGGGCCGCACGACGCTCGTCGTCGCGCATCGCCTGCAGACGATCGTCAACTCGGACCGCATCTGCGTGATCGAGAACGGCAAGGCGGTGGAGCACGGCACGCACGACGAGCTGATCGCCGCGCGCGGCACCTATCATGCGTTCTTCGCGACCCAGTTCGGCGAGGGAACGTCGCCGCTCAGGATCGTTTCATCTGCTCCACGCTGATCGCCTTCGCGGCGGGGCGGACCGAGCGGTACTGCCCCTTCACGACCAGCGCATATTGCACGCCCGCGACCGCCAGCAGCGTCAGCCACCACAATTGCGCGGTGACGAGGCCCGACAGACCGATGATGACGCCGCAGACCAGCCCGGCCAGCAGGAAGGCTGACGCGGGCCGCGGCGCCAGCGCCGCGCTGCGGAACGTCAGGACGATGAGCGCCGCGAGCGCGAGACCGCCGACAAGGCCGAACTCATACCAGACCTCGAACACGGCGCTGCGCGGCGTCGATGCCGGCAGATAGCCGATCGCGATGCTGCGCTGGGCCGCATCGAAGCCATGCCCGGTCACCAGCCGCACGCCTTCGCTGAGCACGATCTGCTCGGCCGTCTGCAAGCCCTTGGCGTAGACGTTGGCGCTGGCGCGGCACAGGGGCGCCAGAACCAGCGGGATCGCCGGCGCAATGACAACCAGACCGCCGAACGTGAGTCCGAGCACCCGGCCGACCAACAGAGGCGCCGTGGTGGCGAGCGAAAAGGTGATGGCGCCGAAGGACAGGGACGCGAGCGCGGTCGGCGTCCTGTCGGCGTTGATGGCGATCGC
>JAQGKM010000245.1 GCA_028290125.1 Hyphomicrobiales bacterium
TATGGCGCGATCATCGCAAGCGGAGACGCATTCGCCATCCAGAACGATGCCGCTGTGCGCGAGGCCTATCTTGGCGTGGGGGACGCATGACCATGCTCTCCCTGCGCGGCGTGCAGGCCTCCTATGGCGCAAGCCAGGCCTTGTTCGACATTTCGCTCGACGTCGGCGCGGGCGAGGTCGTCACGCTGATGGGCCGCAACGGCATGGGCAAGACGACGACGATCCGCACCATCATGGGCCTGATGCGCGCGCAGGCCGGATACATCACCTTCAAGGGCGAAGATCTGATCGGCCTGTCGGCAGACCGCGTCGCGCGGCTCGGCGTTGGCCTCGTGCCGGAAGGGCGGCTGATCTTCCCGACGCTCAGCGTGCGCGAAAACCTTGTCGCCACGGCGTCGAACCGGCGCGGCGTCGGCGAGCCGTGGACGCTTGCGCGCATCTACGACCTGTTCCCACGCCTCGACGAGCGGCGGGACCAGATGGGCGCGACCCTGTCGGGCGGCGAACAGCAGATGCTGGCGATCGGCCGCGCGCTGATGACCAATCCGGACCTCGTCATTCTCGACGAGGCGACCGAAGGACTGGCGCCGGTGATCCGCGCGGAGATCTGGCGTTGCATCGAAACGCTGAAGGCGCGTGGGCAATCCATCCTCATCGTCGACAAGAACATCGCCGTGCTGGAGCGCCTCGCCGACCGGCATTACGTGATCGAAAAGGGCCGCACGATCTGGTCCGGAACCAGCGCCAATCTTGCGCGCGACAGAAATGAAGTCCTGAAGCATGTCGCTTTCTGAATTCACCGTTCGCGCGAGCTCCGCGCTGTCAGACCCGGCCGACGCGCTGCGCGACGCTCTTTTCTCGCTGGCGGGCGCGCTGGCTCAACACGGCGCATCGCCCGGCGACATCATCCGCCTGCATCTCCATTCGCCTGCGCCGCAGGCCTTTGCGTTGACGCGCCGTGCGATTGATCTCGCCTGGCGCGACGCGTTCGGCGGCCTGCGCCGTCCCGTGTTCCATCATGCGGCGCCGGGCGATCTCGTGATCGAGGCTGAAGCGCGGATGCCCGCGCCGCCCGACGAGACGCCCGTCTGGCGCGGCATGACCTTGCGCGAAATCGCGCGCGCCTATTCGCCGCGCAGCCAGGCCAACATGCGCGACGTTTTCGCGGCTTGGAATGCGGACGGCGCGACGTTTCGCGCAGGGCAGGGCGGTCTCGACATCGCCTATGGCCCGCAGCGCGACGCCATGTTCGATTTTTATCCGGCGCAACATCGCGACGCGCCGCTCTGGGTGTTCCTGCATGGCGGCTATTGGCAGGCCTGCACGAAGGATCAGCACGGGCAGTTCGCCGAAGGCCTGCTGCGACAAGGCTTTGCGGTCGCCAATCTCGACTACAGCCTCGCGCCGGAAGCGTCGCTCGCCGACATCGTCTTGCAGATCCGGCATGCGTTGCAATTTCTCGTGGCGCAGGCGGACACGCTCGGCTTCGACCCTGCGCGCATTCATCTCGCAGGCCATAGCGCCGGCGCGCATCTGGCCGCCATGGCGGCGAGCGATCCGCATGGACCGCGCATCTCGTCCGCATTGTTGCTGTCGGGCGTGTTCGACGTGGAGCCGCTGTCGCATTTGCCGATGCGGGCAATGCTCGGCCTTGATGCGCAGAACTGGCGCGCGCTGTCGCCGCTGTTTCGCGACAGGCCCGCGGCGCGGATCGCCCTTGCGCTCGGCGGGCTGGAAACGGACGAATTCAAGCGCCAGTCGGCCGAGATGGCGGCGCGCTGGAACGCGCCTGCGCCGCTTCACGTTGTGGGTCGACACCATTTCAGCCTGCTGGACGATCTGAGGACGGACGGACCGCTCCTCGATCTCGCACTGCACACAGGGGCCTGACCAAAGAAAAACTTCGGTCAGGGCGAAGTCGATTGTTTTGGACATTAGGCTTAGAGACCTTCTAATCTCCCCCTCGAACACAGCCGCAGGCCGGCCGCCGCGAGAGCCAAAACTCTCGTGACAGGAGCAAAAGCTCAGGCCTGAATGGCCCCAAGTCCAGGGAGGGATTTCGACCGATGGCCGAGCAATTCGTGGGACGTCTGTCCGAATTTACAGATGGGTCGCGCCAGATCGTGAAGATCGGCAATACGGAAGTTGGCGTCTTTCGTCACGAGGGCGAATTCTTCGCCTACAGCAATTACTGCCTGCATCAGGGTGGACCTGCCTGCGAGGGTCTCACGATCGCCAAGGTCGAAGAGATGCTGCGCGAGGACAAGACCTCGATGGGCCTGTTCTTCTCCGAGAAGGACATGAACTTCGTGTGCCCGTGGCATGGCTACGAATACGACATGAAGACGGGCGAGTGCATCTCGGACCGCAAGTTGAAGCTGAAGCGCTTCAACGTCGTGCAGAAGGGAGAGGACGTCTATGTCGTCGCCTGAGAGCACGACAGACAACGCCCTTTCGGACCGCGCCATCGCATTGGCGCGCGACATCGATCTCGCCACGCTGAACGGCAAGATCGACACCATCTCACCACAGGCCATGCACGCCATCCTTGCGGCGCTTCTCAAGGCCTATGGCGCAAATGTCGAAGCCGGCGAGTCCTATCCCGTTCTGGCGGGTCCGGCTTCGGTTTCGGGAACGGATGTCTTGACGATGTGCGGCGCGCTGCTGAAAGCGGCTGACCTGCAGGTCTTTGAACTGGGAATGTGGCAGAGCTGGACCGGCCGTTGAGCCGCGCTCGCCAATCGAAATTCAGGAGGGACGCATGGATCTGATTGCTGACCGCGGCCGCCGCGTCACCGTTGATGAGCTCAACACGTCGAAGCTTCTCGCGCACGCCGCCGAACAGGCGCGCGACCGCAAGTACGAAGACATGTTGATCGTCGACTGCGACGCGCATCATTACGAAAATGAGAATTTCAACGAAATTCTCCCCTTCATCGAGAACGACGTCCTGCGTCAGCTCACGATGTCGGGCCGCGCCAAGGGCCGCCACTCGATCGTTCCCGGTCAGGTCGGCTATCAGGACATGGGCGGTCGCGTCACGCGCTATCCGCTGCGCATGACCGAGAAGACCGATCCGGCCGGCAAGCTGCGCGACGTGCAGCTAGGCGAGCGCTGGATGGACGCCATGGGCGTCGATTATTCCTGCCTGTTCCCGACCGGCATGCTCAACGTCGGCCTGCATCCGCAGAAGGAAATGGAAGTCGAGCTGTGCTGGGCCTACAACCGCTGGCTCACCGAAGTCGTGCTGCCGGAAAACCACGGCCGCTTCTACACGCAGCTCGCGCTGCCGCTGTCGGACGCCGAAGCCTCGCTGCGCCAGGTCGAGATGTTCGGCGGCCGCAAGGGCGTCACCGGCTTCATGGTGACGACCGTGCGCACGCTCCCGGTGCATGACAATTCGCTGATGAAGGTCTATCGCGCCATCGAAGAGCGCGGCCTGTCGCTCGCCTTCCACTCCGGCCCCAACTGGGGCGAGCCGGTGTTCAAGGGCCTGAACCGCTTCCTGTCGGTGCATGCGCTGGGCTTCAGCTTCTACAACATCCTTCACTGCACCAACTGGGTCATCAACGGCATGGGCGAACGTTTCCCCAAGCTGCCGGTGATCTGGATCGAATCCGGTCTCGCCTGGATCCCGTTCCTGATGCAGCGCCTCGACCACGAATACATGATGCGCCCCTCGGAAGCGCCGCTTCTGAAGAAGAAGCCGTCGGACTACATGCGCGACATGTTCTATTCGACGCAGCCGATGGAAATTCAGGACATGGAAGCGCTGGAATGCACCTTCCGCATGATGAATGCGGAAACCCAGCTCATGTACGCCTCCGACTATCCGCACTGGGACTTCGACCTGCCCAGCACGATCTACGACCTGCCGTTCCTGTCGGAAAAGGCCAAGCACAACATTCTGGGCGGCAACGCTGCGCGCACTTTCAAGCTGGAGCCGCGCAACGAAGCCCAGAAGGCAAACCTCATCAAATACGGAAATTACACCGCAGGTTGACCCTGGGGACGGTGTACCGGCGTTCAAAAACCCGGTCCGTAATAAAAGCCGGTCAACGGCTCCTACTGAAAGGCGGCTCTCGGGCCGCCTTTTTCTATTTCGCGCGCCCCTGTATAGGATGGCGGCCAAGCTCGCCGTTCATCGGCGCATCCCGGGAGGGGACGATCAACCTCAAGCAGCTCACCTATTTCCTGCGCGTGGTCGAGGCCGGCAACATGACGGCAGCCGCCGAGCTGTTGAACCTCGCGCAGCCGGCGCTGGGCTCGCAGATCCGCCAGCTCGAAAAGGAGCTGTCGGTCGCGCTGCTCGTGCGCCATTCCCGGGGCGTCTCGCCGACGGAGGCGGGGCGCCTGCTCTACGAACGCGCCAAGGCGCTCCTGCGCGAGGTCGAGGAGATCCGCCGCGACGTGCAGCAACTGGCACGGCGAAGAAGGATTCGATCGTGCTCGGGCTGTCGCCCTCGATCATGCTGCTGATCGGCGCCGATGTGCTGCTCGAAGCGCGGCGCGAAATGCCCAACGTCTTCCTCAGTCTCTCGGAAGAGCGCTCCTTCGTGCTGGCAGAGGCGCTGGAGCGCGACCAGCTCGACATCATTCTCGCCTACAACATCGGCCCGCGTCCCGGCTTCGAGCGCAAGGCGATCCTGGAAGAAGATTTCGTCTTCGTCACCGCGCCGGAAAATGCGCCCTCGGCGCCCACCATCTCGTTCGCCGAGGCGCTCGAGGCCGAACTGGTGATCGGCGGCGAACGCGGCCTCATCCGCTCGATCGTCGAGGAGGAGGCCAAGCGCCTCTCCCTCAAGCTGCGCATCGCCTTCGAGGTGCATTCCATCAATTCGATGAAGTCGCTGATCGCGCGCGGCGTCGGCGCCAGCCTGATGCCCTATTCTCTCGCGGCCGACGAGATCCAGCGCGGCGCTCTGACGGCCAAGCGCATCGACCGTCCCGCCCTCACGCGCACGCTTTACGCGGTGCTGCCGACCGGGCGGCATCCGCAGGCGCCCGACGCCGAGATGATGCGCTTCGTCGCCACGCTCGAGGCGCGGATGCTGAAAGCGCTCGGGCCGTTCGGGCGCACGTTGAAATAGGTCGCAGCCGCGAGCGATTGACACGCGCGCGCGCACGGCCGATTTTGCCGACCCCGGCGCGGCATCCTCGCGCCCCCTGCACGGTGTTCCCTTGGCTCAACATGGCGGCTTCGCCGCCTTTCGGCATCGCGACTTCACGGCGTTTTATTTCGGACGGACGTTCAACGCCCTCGCCATCCAGATGATCGACGTTGCGATCGGCTGGACAGTCTACAAGCTCACCGAGAGCGCCTTTGCGCTCGGCCTTGTCGGCCTGTGCATCTTCCTGCCCAACATCCTGCTCGCCTTGCCGGCCGGGCAGGTGGCGGACATGTTCCCGCGCAAATACACGATGATCGCCTGCACGACCTTGTCGACCACGGCCGCCATGGGGCTGTTCGTCGCCGCGCTGACGGGCACGATCACGGTGCCGCTGCTGTACGGGCTGATCGTCGTGTTCGGCATCGCACGCGCCTTTTCGGGCGCCGCCGGACAGGCGATCATCCCGAGCCTCGTGCCGCACGAGCACCTCGCCAACGCCATCGCGCTCGCCTCCGCCTCCGACCCGACCGCGACCATCGCCGGCCCGGCGATCGGCGGCCTGCGGTACGCCTTCGGGCCGGAGGTGGTGTTTGGCGCCACGGCAGCCGGCTATGCGATC
>JAQGKM010000262.1 GCA_028290125.1 Hyphomicrobiales bacterium
TCGGCGACCGCGGCCGCCACGCCATGGCGGACGATCGCGATCCGCATGTCGTGTCGGTCGGCTATCTCGCGTTGACGCGCACGGGCGAGATCGCCCAGGAAGCGCCCGACGCGGTGTTTCGGCCGTGGTACGCCTTCTTCCCGTGGGAGGACTGGCGCACGGGCCGCCCCGAAGTGCTCGACCGGCTGATGATGCCCGGACTGCACGCCTGGGCGGCGCAGGAAAATGCAGCGCCGCTCGGCCGCCCGTCGCGCCGCGAGCGGTTGCGGCTGCTGTTCGGCGCCGAAGGCGGACGCTACGACGAAGACAACGTGCTGGAGCGCTACGAGCTGATCTACGAGGCGGGCCTCGTCGAGGAGGCGCATCGCGACGGCCGCGGCGCCGGCCCTGCCCCCGCGCCGCTCGGACACGGCATGCTGCACGACCATCGCCGCATTCTCGCGACCGCCATGGGGCGTCTCCGCGCGAAGATGAAATACCGGCCCGTGATCTTCGAGCTCATGCCGTCGAGCTTTACGCTCACCGCGCTCCAGCGCACCGTGGAGGCGATTTCCGGGCGGCACCTGCACAAGCAGAACTTCCGCCGGCTGGTCGAAAGCGCCGCCGTGGTCGAGGCGACGGGAGAAATGTCGCACGCGACCGGCGGGCGTCCCGCCGCGCTGTTCCGCTTCCGCCGCGAGGTCCTGCAGGAGCGCCCGGCGCCCGGCCTGAGGGTCGGCGCGCGCGGATGAGCGTGGTATAGTCACTCCGATTTTTGCAAGAAGAGGCGTTCCCGTGAACGACGTTCCGCCCGATATATCCGCCATGCCCTTCGAGGAAGCCCTCAAGCGCCTCGAAGACATCGTCACCCAACTGGAAAGCGGCCAGGCGCCGCTGGAATCGTCCATCGAAATGTACGAAACCGGCAACCGCCTGCGCGCGCATTGCGACGCTTTGCTGAAAAATGCCGAAGCGCGCATCGAGAAGATCACGCTGTCATCGAGCGGCGCGCCGAAAGGCGTCGAGCCGCTGGATGTGGACTAGCCGAAAGCTCAGCCTCGTCATTGCGAGCGAAGCGAAGCAATCCATCTAGCGGCAGCCGTCAGATGGATTGCTTCGTCGCTTCGCTCCTCGCAATGACGATTGTATGGAGACGCCCATGTCATCCCTGCCCGACGCCGATCCCGTCCCCGGGGACGCCTATTCCTGCGACGCCATCGAACAGGTCATCGTGCCGCGTGCGCGCGACATTGGCGGCTTCGAAGTGCGGCGCGCCCTGCCCTCGGCGCATCGCCAGATGGTCGGCCCGTTCATCTTCTTCGACCAGATGGGCCCGAACGAATTCCTGCTCGGCGCCGGACTCGACGTGCGCCCGCATCCGCATATCGGATTGTCCACCGTCACCTATCTGTTCGACGGCGAGATCATGCATCGCGATTCGCTGGGCGTCGTGCAGGCGATCCGCCCCGGCGCCGTGAACCTGATGACCGCCGGGCGCGGCATCGCGCATTCCGAGCGCACCGCGCCGGAGCTGCGCGCGACGGGCACGCGGCTGTTTGGCATCCAGACATGGCTCGCGCTGCCGAAGTCGCATGAGGAGACCGACCCGTCGTTCAAGCACATTGCGCGCGAGGAGCTGCCGGTCATCGACGGCGAGGGCAAACGCGTGCGGCTGATCCTCGGCTCGGCCTTCGGCAAGTCGTCCGACATCGTCATGCCGCACGAGACGCTTTACGCGGAAGCCGTGCTGGCGCCCGGCGCCGTGCTGCCGTTCGATCCCGATGTGGACGAGCGCGCGATCTATGTGGCGTCCGGCGAGATCGACATCGCGGGCGACGTCTTTGGCCCGGGCCGCCTGCTCATCCTGCGGCCGGGCGACCGGATTTCGATCCTGGCGATCTCGAACGCCCGCATCATGCTGATCGGCGGCGACCCGATGGACGGCCCGCGTCACATCTGGTGGAATTTCGTATCGTCGAGCAAGGAGCGCATCGACCAGGCGAAAGCCGACTGGAAGGCGAACCGCTTCGAGCGCGTGCCTGGGGACGCGGAGTTTATCCCGCTGCCGGATTGAGCCTCTTTCCCCTCCCCCTTGTGGGGAGGGCGACTCAGCCGAAGGCTGAGCGGGGTGGGGGTCGACGGCTCTCAACCGTCGCGCGCAACCAAAGATGGATTGCCGCGTCGCTTCGCTCCTCGCAATGACGAAGAACAATCAGCTCGTCATTGCGAGCCGTAGGCGAAGCAATCCAGAGGCCTCACGTGGGGTTTCTGGATTGCTTCGCTGCGCTCGCAATGACGGCTTGACTAGCCCCCAATCTTCGAAAAATCCGCGACGGTGTGCACAGCCCCGCGCAGCGCCGAGAGCAATTGCAGGCGGTTGAGGCGCTTGTTGGCGTCGGCGTCGTTCACCGTCACGTCCTGGAAGAACAGATCGACCGGCGCGCGCAACGCTGCGAGCGCGCGCATGGCGCCTTCAAAGTCCTCGCTGGCGACATGCGCGGCGACGGCCTTGGAGGCCGATTGAACCGCATCCGCCAGGGCTTTCTCGGCTTCCGGCGCATCGGCCGGCGTTTCGAAAGGCGCCGAGAAATCCGCGTCCTTGTCCTTCTTCTCCTCGGCTTTGAGAATGTTCGCCGCGCGCTTGTAGCCGGCGAGCAGGTTCTTGCCGTCTTCCGATTCAAGGAAACCGCCGAGCGCCTCGACGCGACGCACGATCATCAGGAGGTCGTCCTGACCTTCGAGCGCGAAGACCGCGTCGATGAGATCGTGACGCGCGCCCTTGTCGCGCAGATAGACTTTCAGGCGGTCGGCGAAGAAGGCGAGGAGGTCGGAGCGCGTAGCTGCGTTTTCCGCGCCCGGCAAGTTCGCCTGTGCGAGCTTGAGGATCGTGTCGAGCCGCACACGAAGCCCGTTCTCCAGCACGATGCGGATTACGCCCAATGCCGCACGGCGGAGCGCATACGGGTCCTTCGATCCCGTCGGCTTCTCGTCAATGGCCCAGAACCCGCACAAGGTATCGAGCTTGTCAGCCAACGCCACGGCAATCGACACCGGGTTCGACGGCACACGGTCGCCCGGCCCCTGCGGCTTGTAATGTTCCTCCAGCGCCGCAGCCACATCGGCGTCCTCGCCCTGCAACAGCGCATAGCGGCGGCCCATCAGACCCTGCGTTTCGGGGAACTCGCCGACGACTTCCGTCATCAAATCCGCTTTGCAAAGCTGCGCGGCGCGCGCGGCTTTCTCGACATCCGCGCCGACCAGCGGCGCGAGTTCGCGCGCGAGTGCCGTGATGCGCTCCACGCGGGCGCCCTGCGTGCCGAGCTTTTCGTGGAAGACGATATTCATCGCTTTCAGCTTTTCGAGCCGCTGGTCGAGCGGCTTGTCGGCCTTGTCCGCATAGTCGGGCAGCGGCTTGCGATCTGTCTGCCAGAAGTACAGCGCATCCGACAGGCGCGCGCGCACGACGCGGCCGTTGCCGGCTGCAATGGCCTTGCCGCCGTCGCTCGCCTCGATGTTGGATACGAGAATGAACTTGTTGGCGAGCGCGCCATCGGCCGCGTCGCGCTTGCGCAGCACGAAACATTTCTGGTTCGCGCGGATCGTCGCGCGGATGACTTCGGCGGGAATGTCGAGAAAAGCTTCGTCAAACTCGCCCATCAGCACGACCGGCCATTCGACCAGCCCCGAAACTTCATTCAGCAACGCGTCGTCTTCGACCAGTTCGAGACCCTGCGCAAAGGCGAGCTGGCGGGCGTCCGCCAGAATGATTTCCTTGCGGCGCGCGGGATCGAGCACGACCTTCGCCTTCTCCAGCGCCGGCACGTAATCGTCAAAACGGCGCACCTGAAGGGCGCCAGGCGCGAGGAAGCGATGGCCGTAGGTGACATCGCTTGCTTCGATGCCGTCGAGCGAGAAGCGCACGATCTCGGGCTCTTCCGTCTCCGGCCCGAAGGTCGCGACGATGGAATGCAGCGGGCGCACCCAGCGCA
>JAQGKM010000284.1 GCA_028290125.1 Hyphomicrobiales bacterium
GTGGCAACCGTGGGAATTCGTCATCATCGGCGGCGCGGCGCTCGGCACCTTCATCATCGCCAATCCGATCTACACGATCATGGACACCGGCAAGGCGATGCTGGAAGCGATCCTCGACAAGGCGCCGAAGGAGCGTGACCATCTCGACATGCTGGCCGTGCTCCACATGCTGATGCGCGAGCTGCGCCTCAATGGCCGCAGCGGCGTGGAAACGCATGTCGACAACCCCGCCGAATCTTCGATCTTCACGTCCTTCCCCAAAGTGCTCGCCGACAAGTCGCTGACGTCCTTCACCTGCGACTACACGCGGCTGATCATCATCGGCAACGCCAAGCCGCACGAAATCGAGGCGTTGATGGACGAGGAGCTGCAGACGCTCCATCGTGACAAGACCAAGCCCTATCACGCGCTCAACAGCGTCGCGGAATCGCTGCCGGCGCTCGGCATCGTCGCCGCCGTGCTCGGCGTCATCAAGGCCATGGGCGCGCTCGACCAGTCGCCCGAGTTGCTCGGCGCGCTCATCGGCGCGGCGCTCGTCGGCACTTTCGCGGGCATCCTTCTGTCCTACGGCGTGCTGACGCCGCTCGCGACGAAGATCAAGATGGTTCGTGAAAAGCAGCTCCGGTCCTACATCATCGTCAAGCAGACCTTGCTGGCGTTCATGGCTGGCGCCATGCCGCAGATCGCGCTGGAATATGGGCGCAAGACGATCCCGTCGAAGGAGCGTCCGACCATCGAGCAGGTCGAAAACGATCCGCCGCCAGGCGAAGCCCGGCAGGCGGCCTGATAGATGGCCTCCGATCCGCGCAACCTCCTCACGGGCTCACGCGAAAAGAAGCTGTCGCCGGACAAGCTGCCGATGCTCGGCAAGCTCGCCGACGACATCGCGGATCTCACCATGGACGCTTTCCGCACGAGGCTTTCGACGCCCATGCAGATGCGGCGCGTCGACATCGGCGCGGATCGCGAAGAGGCGTTGCTGGCCAAGCTTGGCCGCGGCGCCTTGCCGGCCATTCTGCACGATCCCCAATGGGGCTGTAATTTCGCGGCGATCTTCCAGCCGGATTTTGTCTTCACGCTTGTCGAAACCATGCTCGGCGCCGATGGCGGCGATGCAGCCTTCGCCGAGACGAGAGCCTTCTCGACGATCGAGCGCTCGCTGGCGAAATGCTTCCTCGACGGCTTCATCCTCGGCGTCAATCGCGGCGTCTCGCCCTTGCAGCCGCTTGAGCTCGCGTTCGAAAAATTCGATGCGCGTCTCGACTTCGTGACGCTCGGCGGGCGTGGCGAAGAAGCCATCGTCATCCGCTACCGGATCGAGGCGCTGAGCCGTGGCGGCGAGATGCATCTCATCATTCCTCAGCGCGCGCTGGCCCGCCTGACAGCGCAGCTGTCGGAGCTGCCGACGTCGGCGCAGCGACGGCCCGATCCGCAATGGGCGCATGATTTCGAAGAGCGCGTGACCGGGGCCGAGATCGGCGTCAGCGCCTTCGCGGAAGTGACCGGATATCGGCTTTCCGACATTGCAGGGTTCCGGCAAGGTCAGTTGCTTACACTGCCTGCTCAAGCCTTGCATGACGTGACGTTGACGGCGGAGGGGCGGCGCCTCTTCACCTGTGAACTGGGACAATCCGAGGGGCGCTATTCGTTGCGCGTCGCGGGCGAGTATGACGCCGAGGCGGCGCGCCGGAACAAGGTTCAAGCGCTCGGTTTTTGAGGGCGTTCTGGAGAGGACAGAATATGAGTGACGCGGATTTCGGTGTCGACACGGAAGAACAGCATGGCGGCTGGAATCGCGACACGATCCTGAGTATCCCTGTCACGGTTCAGGTCGTGTTCGGGGGCGCCTCGATGCCGGTCTCGCAATTGATCAAGCTCGGTCGCGGCGCGGTCGTGGCGCTCGATCGCAAGGTGGGCGATCCGGTCGACATCGTCGTCAACGGGCGCGTCGTCGCACGTGGTGACATCGTCGTCGTCGACGAGGAGACGTCACGCCTTGGCGTGTCGCTGACCGAAATCGTCGGCGCGACGTCCAGACAGGACGGGGTTGTCGGAGCCGCCTGATGACCGGGATCCTGGAGACGGCCGACGGCGTACGGATTCTCAGCGGCCCCGAAAAGGTCGCAGCCTTGCTGCTGAGCGTCGAGCGTCCGTTGGCGGAGCAGATCCTGCGCCGGTTCGAAACCGACGAAGTGCGCGAAGTCGCGCGCTCTGCGGCGGAGCTCGGACGCCTGTCGATGGCGATGCTCGAGGACCTTGTCTCGGATTTCGCCAGCCATTTTTCGACCGGCAAGGAAATTTCCGGGTCTGCGGGTGAAGCCGTCGATCTCATCTCCGGCGTGCTGCCGCCCGAGCAGGTGGCCGAGATCGTCTCGGACCTTCTCGGCAGCTCGAATGAATCCGTCTGGTCGCGGCTCGAGACCGTCGGCGACATGGAACTGTCGACCTTCATGATCGGCGAACACCCGCAAACGGCCGCCATCATCCTCAACCGTCTCACGCCCGGCAAGGCAGGGCGCGTGATGGGCGGCATGCCGGCTGAGTTCCGCAAGCGCGTCGTCCATCGCATGCTCGGCATCAAGCCGGTCTCGCCCCTGTGCATGCGCATTCTCGAAGGCGGAATCCAGGAAGACCTTCTCGTGCAGAAGCGCACGGCCATTGCGGTCGATCCCTCGATCCGCTTCGCCGACATGCTGAACAAGATGGACCGCAACGAGATGGACGACATGCTTCTGACCATTTCGGAAGCGCGGCCCGAACTTGCGGAGGCGATCCGCGGTCGCCTGTTCTCGTTCGAAGACGTCATCACGCTCAGCGCCGCCGCACGCGCCGTCATTTTCGACAAAGTGCCGACCGACAAGCTCATCGACGCGCTGCGCGGGCTCAACGAGGAATTCGTCAACGTCGTGCTCACCTCGCTGGCGGCGCGCGCGCGTCGCATGGTCGAGGGCGAGTTGAAGGCCGGCGGCAAGGTCAATCCGAAGGAGGTCGCGGCCGCGCGCCGCATCATCGCCGACATGGTGCTCGACCTTGCCGAAAAGGGCCAGATCGAACTGCGCGAAGCGCCGGCCGAGGCGGCTGAATAATGTCGGATGACGCCGACAAGGAAAGCAAGACAGAAGCTCCGACAGAAAAGAAGCTGCAGGACGCGGCCGAAAAGGGAAACGACCCCGTCTCGCGCGAAGCGCCGCTGTTCGCCTCGCTTCTGGCCTTGCTCGCCTGCACGGGTCTGCTCGTGAAGCCGGCGGCGCAAAACATGCTGACGGCCATGCAGAAGATGCTGGACTCGCTCGGCGAGCAGCGTCTGTCCGGCGGCGCGGACGCGCAGATGTTGCTCGCTGATGTCGGCGGCAAGATCGGCGTCGCGCTCGCGCCGATCCTCCTGGTGATCATGTCATTCGGCCTTGCGTCGCATTTTGCGCAGAGCCTGCCGAAATTCATCACGTCGCGCATAGCGCCCGACTTCAAGCGCATCAGCATCGCGGCCGGCATTTCACGCATGCTCAGCGTGAAAGGACTCGTGCAGTTCGGCAAGCAGGTGCTGCAATTGTCGATCGTGGGCTTTGCGTTGACGCTCGTGCTGCAATCGCAGCAGGGGCGCATCGTGGACCTGATCTTCTCGCGCGCCGTGGCGATTCCCGACGAGTTGCTGTCGCTGATGTTCCGGTTGACCGCCAGCATCGCCGCCGCTTCGTCGCTGATCGTCGTCGGCGACATTGTCTGGACGCGCATGCAATGGCTGCGTGAACTGCGCATGAGCAAGCAGGAAATCAAGGACGAGGCCAAGCAGGCCGACGGCGATCCTATGGTCAAGGCGCGACTTCGCTCGATCGCGCTCGATCGTGCCCGCAAGCGGATGATGGCGCAGGTTCCGCGCGCCACGATGGTGATCGCCAATCCGACGCATTACGCCATCGCGATCCGCTACGTGCGCGAGGAGGGCGGGGCGCCCGTCGTCGTCGCCAAGGGCCAGGACCTGATTGCGCTCAAAATCCGCGAGATTGCCGAAAAATCCGGCGTTCCGGTGCTTGAACAAAAGCTTCTCGCAAGGTCGATGTACGATCTTGTCGAAGTCGATCAGGTTATCCCGCCTGAATTCTACCGCGCTGTCGCCGAACTCATCCACTTCCTGTCCCGCAAGAATCCAGGATTGTTGCCCGCACGATGAAAACGCATAATCACTTGCAAGACCGGGAATACGCGCTCGCTCAGGCGATGAAAGACATTGCCGCCGAACTTCGCCTGGTCGATCCAGCGGATTACGTCGGCTACGTGCGGATGGAGCAATATTCCAATCTCGAGGACATCATCAACTCGTCCTCGGAATTGCTGTTCCTGCCAGGCACGCTCACGTTCGGCTGGGGCGCAGACGCGCGCCTGTCGTGGGGCGAGCGGCCGCGCATCTATCTCGACATGGAATTCCGCTTCGAAGCCGTGACGGTCTTCTTCAGTCTCGGGCTGAGTGGCGACAGCGAATTCGTCGCGATCCGCATGATCACTTTTGAATCGCCCGATTCTGACCCGCTCGTCAACACGACGCGGCTGGTGTCGGCGCTCAACGCCGCCCGCTGCGTCTCCCAGCGAAGCTGACGCAAAGCGCCAGCTTCAAGCAAGCCAGAACGCGCATGCTGATGTCAGTTCTGGAGTTGGCACATGGGTCCGCTTTATCTTCTCGATCTCGCCTCGCAGCAGTCGCGCTGGCTCGGGTTGCGACAGTCGGCGATCGCCGGCAACATTTCGAATGTCTCGACGCCCGGTTACCGCGCGCAGGACGTGCGGCCGTTCGACGACGTGCTCGCGCGCACGGGTCTCGACATGGCGCAGACGTCCGCTGGCCACATGCATCTGGAATCCGGCGAGGCGCGCGGGCGCATCGTCAAGAGCCCCGACTCCTGGGAAACGACGTTGTCGGGCAACAGCGTCAATGCCGAAGAACAATTGATGAAGGCCGGCGAGGTGTCTCGCGGCTATGCGCTCAACACGGGCGTCGTGCGCGCATTCCACCGCATGATGCTCGCTTCCGTGAAGGTGTGACATGATCGATCCGCTCAGCGCTTCGCTCAAGATTGCGGGCTCCGGCATTCGCGCGCAATCCGCGAGGCTGAAAATCATCTCCGAAAATATCGCCAATGCGAATTCGACAGGCTCGACGCCAGGCTCGGATCCGTTCGCGCGCAAGACCGTCACGTTCGAGAACGAGATGAGCCGTGCGGAGGGCACCACGCTGACACGCGTCAAGCGCGTCGGGGTCGATCCCGCGCCGTTCCGGCTCGAGCACAATCCCGGCCATCCGGCGGCCGACGTCAATGGCAACGTGAAAATGCCGAACGTCGACATTCTGGTCGAGACGGCCGACATGCGCGATGCGACGCGGGCCTATGAAGCCAATCTGCAGATCGTCAAGCAGGGGCGAGAGCTCATGTCGATGACCCTCGAGCTCCTGAAGGTTGGCTGATGCTCGACGGCGTCTCACTCTCTGCGGCGCTTCGCGCGCCGGGTCTCGATCTTGCGAAAACGACCGCGGCTCCGGCCGCCAGCAGCGGCGCGGATTTCGCGCAGGTGCTGGGTTCGGTCGCCTCCGAGACCGTCAACAATATGCGCGGTGGCGAAGCTGCCGCGATCTCGGGCCTGCGCGGGCAGATGCCGGTGCAGGATGTCGTCGAGGCGGTGATGTCGGCTGAGCGGAGCCTGCAGACGGCGCTCGCGCTGCGCGACAAGACGGTCGCGGCGTTCCAGGAAGTCACCCGGATGCAGATCTGAGAAAGTGAAACGTAAATGAGAGCCCTCACCATTGCTGCGACCGGAATGAGCGCGCAGCAGCTGCATGTCGAAGTGATCGCCAACAACATCGCCAACATCAACACCACCGCCTTCAAGCGGGCGCGTGCGGAATTCACGGATCTGCTCTATCAGGCCGAGCGTCTGCAGGGCGCCTCGAACCGCGGCGGCGACAACATCGTGCCTGAGGGCGCGCAGGTCGGTCTTGGCGTGCGCACGTCGGCGATCCGCAACCTGCATGTGCAGGGAAGTCTCGCCAGCACCGGCAACAAGCTGGACCTTGCGCTGACCGGGCGCGGCTGGTTTCAGGTGACCGACTCGACGGGCGAAAATCTCTATACGCGCGCCGGCGCCTTCAGCAAGAACGCCAACGGCCAGCTCGTGAATGGCGATGGCTACCAGCTCGTGCCGTCGATCCAGATCCCTGCGGCGGCGACCGACATCATCGTGTCGGAAACCGGCGTGGTCAGCGTGCGCCTCGATACGCAGACCGCCTTGCAGCAGGTTGGCCAGCTGACGATCGCAAATTTCGCCAACGACACCGGCATGGAGCCGCTGGGCGGCAATCTCTACCGTCCGACAACGGCGTCGGGCACGGCGGTCACGGCGGTGCCGGGCGATCCGGGTTTCGGCACGATCAAGCAAGGCTATCTCGAGAGCTCGAATGTCGATCCCGTGCGCGAGATCACGGATCTCATTGCGGCGCAGCGGGCTTACGAAATGAATTCGAAAGTCATCACGGCCGCCGATGAAATGGCGAGCACCGTCTCCAAGGGCATGAGGTAAGCGGATGTTGACGCGGGCGCTGGCGCTACTGGTCCTGTTCGGCGCTGCGCCGGCGTGCGCCGCCGAGGCCGAGCTCGTGGTGCCGGTGCGCACCATCTATCCGGGCGACGTGATTTCCGCGGCTTCGCTCAGCATGCGCGCGTTCGATCTGCGCGACGGGCAGGGGGCCGCATTCGTGCGTCTCCCGGATACGCTCGAAGGCAAGGTGGCGCGTCGGACGTTGCTGGCCAACCAGCCCATTCCCGTGCAGGGAATCGAAGAACCGCGCCTTGCGCTCGTCGGTCGCCAGGTGCGCGTCGAGTTCAGGGAAGGCGGCCTCGTCATCACGACCTTCGGATCGGTGCTGCAGGCGGGATCGCTCGGCGATACGATCAGCGTGCGCGTGCTCGATGGCGGCCGCACGATCTTTGGCGTCGTGCAGCGCGACGGCAGCGTGCGCGTCGGCGAGGGGCAATCGTGATCGCGCGACTGGCCTTCATCTGTCTCGCCGCCTTGGCGCTCGCGTCGCCCGCCTGCGCAGGGTCGCGCATCAAGGATATCACCAACCTGCAGGGCGTTCGCGAGAACCAGATGGTCGGATACGGCCTCGTGGTGGGCCTCAACGGCACCGGCGACTCCCTGCGCAACTCCGTTTTCACCGAGCAATCGCTGCAATCCATGCTCGACCGCATGGGCGTCAGCGTGCGCAGCGGCGCCTTGCGTACACGCAACGTCGCGGCCGTGATCGTGACGGCGGACGTGCCCCCGTTCATGGGCCGCGGCAGCCGCCTCGACGTGACCGTTTCGTCGCTGGGCGACGCCACGTCGCTGATGGGTGGCACGCTCGTCATCACCCCGATGTCGGGTGTGGATGGCACAACATATGCAGTCGCGCAGGGGCAACTTGCGGTTACGGGCTTCCAGGTCGTGGGCCAGGCCGAGACGGTGACTCAGGGCGTCCCGACGGCGGCGCGCATTCCCAACGGCGCCCTGATCGAGCGTGAACTGCCGGGCAAATTCGGCGACTCCGGGCCAATGGTGCTCGAGCTCAAGAACCCGGACTTCAAGACCGCCATCGAAGTGGTCG
>JAQGKM010000301.1 GCA_028290125.1 Hyphomicrobiales bacterium
CAAGCTCTATTACCTGCGCGATCGTCGCGGCAAGTCGGCCCGTATCGCCGAAAAGATGGAGACGGCGACCGAGAAGGCCGCCCGCGTCGAGGCGAAGGCCGCCGCCAAGGCCGCCAAGGCCTGAGGCTCGCAGCTTTCCAAAGTTCAAAGCGCGGCGTGAGCCGCGCTTTTTTTTATGCGCGTCGAAGCGCCTGTGCTTATGCTCTGCCGTGACGTCTTCGGGAGGTGCATCATGCGTGGACCCATAGCCGCCCTGGTGGCGGCGCTCATCTGGTTTGGTCCGTCGGCTGCGCTCGCGCGGCAGGTCAGAATCGTCGTGACGGGCGACAGCAACATCGAGGGCAAGGGCGTCAGCCTGTCGGACGCCTACCCGGCGCAACTCGAACGCGCGCTGCGGGCGAAAGGCCTCGACGTCACGGTGCTGAACACGGGCCGCAACGGCGATGTCACCGCCGGCCTGATGCGGCGCCTCGATTCAGCGGTTCCGCAAGGTACGGACCTCGTGATCTTTACGATCGGCATCAACGATCTGACGCGGGGCGAGCCGCTGGAATACGTGCGCGAGATGAATGGCAAGATCCGGGACACGCTGAAGGCGCGCGGCATGGAGGTCATGCTCTTTGGTCCCAACCAGCCGCTGAAGAATTTTCAGGACGGCATCTCCGAGGATCCAGACTTCCACGTCGAGAAGGTCAACCGTCCGAGCCAGTTTCATCTCAATGCGCAAGGCTATGCGCATGTCGTCAAGCGCACGCTGCCGATCATCATGCCGGTCGTGAAAAAGCTCGCGGCGCGGAAGTAAAAGGCGCACAGCGCTTTCTTGTTCGATTCATCGCTATTGCGAGCGAAGTGACGCAATCACGTAGCCACTGACGCAGGCCCGCCGGTGGCGGCTCCGCGCGGCACGTCAGCCATGCGGGTCTGGATTGCTTCGCTCCGCTCGCAATGACGCGTGCGAATGACGGCGCGCGTCAGAGCGTCGTGTTCCACACCACCGGGACGAGGCGGAAGTTGCTCGCGCCGTCCTTCTCGACATAGCCGAGAGCCGGGAACGGGAAGTGGAAGCCGCCGACCAGCACCTTGTCGGCGGACGCGCGATCGTAGAAGCGGCGGCGGGTTTCCTCCGCCTTGGCGGCGTCCATGTCGAACATGACGTGCCAGCCGGGATTGCGCAGGAACAGCGCCGGGATGTTGGTGACGTCGCCCTGCAGCAGCATGCGGGAATTGCCCGACTGCAGCGCGAGAGAGGTGTGGCCTGGCGTATGGCCGGGCGTCGCAAACGGCGTCATGCCGGGCGCGACTTCCTTGTCCATCGCATATTGGGTGAGCCGGTCGCCCATGTCCTTGAAGATGCGCCGCACGAGCGCGAAGGCGCCTTTCATGGCGTCCGGCGCCTTGGCCATGTTGTCGTCGCTCATCCAGAACGCATATTCGGCGGCCGGCACTTTCACTTCGGCATTCGGGAAGGCGAGCGATCCGTCGGCCATGCGCAGGCCGAGAATATGGTCGCCGTGGAAATGGGTGATGACGACGATGTCGACCTGCTTCGGGTCCACGCCCGCAGCCGTCATGTTGGGGAGCAGCAGGCCGACTTCGCCCTTGGCGTCGCCCTGTCCGTTGCCGGTATCGACGAGGACGAGCTTGCCGCCGGTGTTCACCAGCATCGGATTGTAGGGAACGGTCATGCGCGCCGCCGACATGGCGGAAGCCTCGAGCGCCTTGCCGACCTCTTCCTTCGCCACGTTGCGGACGAAGGTGTCGGGCATCGCCATGGTGCGCGCGCCATCGGTGACGATGGTGATCTCCATGTCGCCGATCCTGTTGCGATAGACGCCGGCGGCCTGCTTGCCGGCGATCGGCGCCGCCGCAAAGGCCGCAGGCGCCAGAATGGATGTGGCGGCCGCTGCGCCGAGGGTGGCGAGCGCGCCGCGGCGCGTGGTGTCGATGGTCATTCCGCTTGTCTCCTTGGTCGTCCCTGACCTGTCGCGTACGGCCTTGGGCCGGCCCCGGACTTGCCGCCGGGTTGAACGCGCCACGCCGCCGAGCGGTCGCCCGGCGACAGGAGATTGGTACGGCTTGGCCGAAATGTCAGCCCTTCAGCGGCGCATTCAGCATCCAGCGGTGGCCGAACGGATCGCGGATGACCGCAAAGCGCGTGCCCCAGAAGGAGTTGGTGGGCTGCACGTCGCCCTTGGCCCCGAGCCCCGTCGCCTTGGTGAACACGTCCTCGAGCTCCTTGCGGGTGTCGAATTCGAGGCTCACCGACATGGTCACGGGTTCGCCGGGGATCGGCACGCGGGTCTGGCCATATTCCGGGAAGGCGTCGGCGAGCATGACGGAGCCGCCGTTGATGACGAGCTCGCAATGCATGATGCGCACGCCATCCAGCGCCGGCATCAGGGCCTTCTGCTGGGCGCCGAACACGGTCGTGTAAAAGGCGATGGCCCCCATGGCAGGGGAAACCGTGAGGTAGGGGGAGACGCGCGGGCGATCGGCCAAAATCAGGCTCCTTCGGACAAGTGCCTGAACCCTATCAGAAGAGGCGCGCGCCGCCAGCGGCAAGCAACCGGCTCTTTACGCAAGCCGCGCCGTCGCCCGCCCTTTTTCTTGCGCGCTTTTTCTTGTAAGAGACACGCCACCAACGTGAGGATGGCCCGGTAACGGGCAGGACGGGAAGACACGAACATGGCCAAGCCGCGCACGCTCTATGACAAGATCTGGGACGACCATGTGGTCGACGTTCAGCCGGACGGCGCCTGCCTGCTCTACATCGACCGTCACCTTGTCCATGAAGTGACCAGCCCGCAGGCGTTCGAAGGCCTGCGCCTGTCCAACCGCAAGGTGCGCGCGCCCGAGAAGACATTGCTCGTCGTCGACCATAACGTGCCGACCACGCTCAACGAGCGCTCGCATGTCGAGGATCCCGAGAGCAAGGCGCAGATCGAGCAGCTCGCGCAGAACGCCGCCGATTTCGGCCTCGAATATTACGACGCTTTCGACAAGCGCCAGGGCATCGTCCACATCATTGGACCGGAGCAGGGCTTCACGCTGCCCGGCACGACGATCGTCTGCGGCGACAGCCACACCTCGACGCACGGCGCCTTCGGGGCGCTCGCCAACGGCATCGGCACGTCCGAGGTCGAGCACGTGCTCGCCACGCAGACGCTGCTGCAGTCCAAGGCCAAGAACATGCGCGTCACCGTCAACGGCTCGCTGCCGCATGGCGTCACCGCCAAGGACATCATCCTGTCGATCATCGGCCATATCGGCACGGCGGGCGGCACCGGCCACGTCATCGAATTCGCCGGTCAGGCGATCCGCGAATTGTCGATGGAAGGCCGCATGACGGTCTGCAACATGACCATCGAGGGCGGCGCGCGCGCCGGCCTGATCGCGCCCGACGAGAAGACCTACGCCTATCTCAAGGACCGCCCCAAGGCCCCCAAGGGCGCCGCGTGGGATGCCGCGATGGCCTATTGGCAGACGCTGCAGTCGGACGAGGGCGCGCATTTCGACACCGAGATCGTGCTCGACGCGGCCAACCTGCCGCCGATCGTCTCGTGGGGCACGAGCCCTGAAGACGTGATCTCGATCGAGGGCACGGTGCCGACGCTCGACACCGCCAAGACGGAACAGCAGCGTGCGAAGATCCAGCGCGCGCTGGACTACATGGGCCTCAAGGGCGGCGAGAAGATCTCCGACCTGAAGCTCGATCGCGTGTTCATCGGCTCGTGCACCAACGGCCGCATCGAAGACCTGCGCGCCGCCGCCAAGATCGTCGAAGGCAAGTCGGTCGCCAACCATGTGAACGCGATGGTCGTGCCGGGCTCGGGCCTCGTGAAGATCCAGGCCGAGGCCGAAGGCCTCGACAAGATCTTCACCGCCGCCGGTTTCGAATGGCGCGAGCCCGGCTGCTCGATGTGCCTTGCGATGAACCCCGACAAGCTCGCCCCGGGCGAACGCTGCGCCTCGACCTCGAACCGCTATTTCGAGGGCCGCCAGGGTTTCAAGGGCCGCACGCATCTCGTCTCGCCCACCATGGCGGCGGCGGCGGCGATCGCCGGCCATTTCGTGGACGTGCGCGAGATCGCATAACTCTGACGTCATGCCATTGTGAAAAGGGCCGGCTGCAAAGCCGGCCCTTTTTCTTGGTCGCAATGCTAGGCTCGGCACATGAACGATCGCGACAAGGAAACCGAAGAGGCGCGCCGCTCGCTCGCCGCGCTGTCGCGCGAAAGCGGGTTGCTCGGTGGCGTCAACATGCGCGCCGACGCGGGCGAGGCGCCCGACGCCGTCGAGATCTGGGCGAAGCGCATCGGCCGCGCGCTCGGGCTCGTTTTCGTGGTGCTGCTCGCGATCAATCTGTTCACCGGCTGGTTTTTCTGAGTGAGGGTTTGATGTCATCGAGCATTGACTGGACGCCGGCGAAAGCGCCGTCGCTGGAGGATTTCCAGAGCATGGCCGACGCGGCCTACGCCTCGCTCCCTGCGGAATTCCGCGCGCTCTGCGAAGGGCTCATCATCCATGTCGACGATTTCCCCGATCAGGAAACGATCGACGACATGGAGTGCGAAAGCGAGTTCGATCTGCTCGGCCTGTTCCGAGGCCGCGGCCTCGCGCAGCGCGAGGCGACCCTGCAGACGGGAGAATTCCCCAACATGGTCTGGCTCTACCGCCGCCCGATCCTCGACTACTGGGCCGAGCACGACGAGGCGCTGGGCGACATCGTGACCCACGTGCTGGTGCACGAGATCGGGCACCACTTCGGATTTTCAGACGACGACATGGAGGGGATCGAGGCTGCGGCGGAGCGCTAGGTCGCGCCGTTCATTCAACGTTTGAAGGTCCACTTTGCTTCCGGACCGATGAAGCTTAGGCTTGCCCGTATTAGGCTCCGGCCATCGATTAGGAATTCTTGCTTTTTGATACGGGATGCCCGTATGTTTGAGCCAAGCGAATTTGAATGGGACTTAGCCAAAGCGCGGTCCAACCTTGAAAAGCACGGGATCGCTTTCAACGAAGCCGTGATTGTTTTCGAAGACCGTACCCGTCACGTGCTAGATGTGACACGGGAGCGGGACAACGAAATGCGGTTGAAGACGGTTGGCGTTTTTCGCGGCCAATTGTTCACGGTAGTTTTTACCGCCCGGGGCACGGTCTGCCGAATTATTTCGGCGCGACGGTCAAACTCAAAGGAGGCACGCGAGCATGGGAATCGTGCGCTATAAGCGGGGCGAAATACCTTTGAAGATGACGCCCGAAGAATGGGCCC
>JAQGKM010000305.1 GCA_028290125.1 Hyphomicrobiales bacterium
TCGCCATTGTCCATCTTGCAGGCGGCTTCATAGACCAGCAGCCGCGCCTGTTTCAGCTCGACGTAGGAATCCACCAGCATGAACTGGATCGCCTGCCGCTCCGACAGCGGCTTGCCGAAGGTGACGCGCTGCTTGGAATAGGCGATGGCCATGTCGAGGCAGCGTTCTGCGACGCCCAGCGCCCGGGCGCCGTGCTTGATGCGCCCGACGCCGAGCCACTTCTGGCCGAACTTGAAACCCTCGCCCTCGGCGCCGACGCGGTGGCTCGCCGGCACGCGGACATTGTCGAAGACGATTTCGCACGGCGCATCGCCCATCATCGTCTGGTATTTCGCCGTGATCTTGACGCCGGGCGTGTCCATGTCGACGAGGAAGCAGGAGATGCCGCCGCGCGAGCCCTTGGCGCGATCGGTCGCGGCCATCACCTGAGCGAAATCCGCCTTGTCGGCGTGGCTGATGTAGCGCTTCACGCCGTTGATCACGTAATCGTCGCCGTCCCTGACAGCCGTGGTGCGCATGGAGCCGGGATCGGAGCCGGCGTCAGGCTCGGTCTGGGCGAAGCAGGCGCGCTTTACGCCGCGCAGAACCGGCATCAGATATTTCTCGCGCAGCTCGCCTTCGAGCGCGAACAGGATGGCGCGCACGCTCGGCCCCATCATGCTTTCGCCGCGCGTCGGCAAGGCGATGGTGCGGGCGAGTTCCTCCCAGACGACGACACGCGGCATGATGCCGAGTCCGGGGCCGCCGAACTCCTCCGGCACTTCCATCATCCAGATGCCGAGCTCCTTCGAGGCGCGCTGGAATTTCTCGCGCCATTCCGGCTTCAGCTCCTCGCCGTCGAGCGTCTCGCGCTCGTGCGGGATCATTTCCTTATCGACGTAGCGACGCAGATTGTCCTTCAGGAGGCGCAGTTCTTCGGGCAGCGTGAAATCCATGTCGAGTCCTCCCTTGCGGCCCTCTTCAACGGGGCTTCGCGTCGCCCACAGGATCGGTGAACCGCGACGTCATTGCAAGCGTCGGGCGCGGAATTAGCGCTGCGCTTGCGGCAGGCGCCGCGTGCGATAGTGTCGCGGGCGACCAAACCTCCGGGGAAAAAGATGGACCTCTCCTATGCGCAGCATCTCGAAGACCATCATCTGAGCCTCGCCTTCGCGGGCCAGCGCGAGGGGTTTTACATCGACGTCGGCGGCGGCCATCCGGTGGCCGACAATGTGTCTTGCTGGTTTTATCTGCAGGGGTGGCGCGGGTTGGTCGTCGAGCCGCAGACCGATCTCGCCGCGCTTTACGCGCATGTGCGCCCGCGCGATCTCGTCTTCGCCGGACTGGTCGGCGCCGAAAGCGGCGAGACCGATTTTCATGTCGTCGACCGCCTGCATGGGTTCTCCACCATGAAGGCCGATGTGGCGGGATTGTCGGGCGCGGGTTTTGCGACCCGCCGCCTGCCCATCGCGACCCTGGCGCAGCTGGCGCGCGAGCACGCTCTGCCGAGAGTCGACTTTCTCAAGATCGATGTCGAAGGCGCCGAGATCGACGTGCTGCGCGGCATCGACTGGTCGCGGCTTCGCCCGCGCGTGATCCTGCTCGAGGCGGTGGCCCCGGGCAGCATGGCGCCCTCGCACGAGGAGTGGGAGCCGCTGCTGCTCGCGCAAGATTATGTCTTCGTGCTGTTCGAGGGGCTGAACCGCTTCTACGTCGCGCGCGAGGAGACAGAGCTGCTGGCGCGATTCCCGCGCGCGCAATCCGACTGGCTGGTGACGCCGCATCTCGGCCACACCAATCGCGCGCCGTTTCGCGACGATCATCCAGATCATGCTTTCGCGAAGGAGCTCACGGGCTGCTTCTTTGCCGCTCTGCCGATGATGGATCGCGGCGCGCTGGTCGCGATGTTGACGGCGCGGTTGCCGGAGGAGGAGCTGGCGCGCAAGCCCGATGCAGCGATGAAACAGGGCGTCATCGACCGCCTGTTTCCGGCATCCCCCGACGCGCGCACCGGACTCGCCGACATCGAGGCGCCGACCTTGCGCGAATACTACGCGCGCGTGGTCGACAGCGACGCGTTCCGGGTGACGACGGGACGGCTCGCGATGAGCTGGGACGGCGGGCAGATTCTGGACGACTAGGTTTTTCCTGCGAAGGCGCAACCTTCCGTCCGTCATTGCGAGCGAAGCGAAGCAATCCAGACGCCCCACGTGTGGCTTCTGGATTGCTTCGCCTGCGGCTCGCAATGACGGCTCAACCATTCGTCATTGCGAAGAGCGGTGAGAAATCAGGCGTGCTCTTCGAGCACCGAGGCGCGGACGTCTTCCTCGATCAGCTTCCAGATGTGGTCGACATAGGCCACGAACTCCGGCGTGCGCTTCATCGACAACGGGCGAGGGCGCGGCAGGTCGATCTCCATGATCTCGTTGATGCAGCCCGGCCGGCGCGCGAAGACGAAGACGCGGTCCGACAGATAAACGGCTTCGTCGATCTGGTGGGTGACGAAGAGCACCGTCTTGCGGCCTTCTTCCCAGATGCGCAGCAATTCTGTCTGCATGATCTCGCGCGTCTGCGCATCGAGCGCCGAGAACGGCTCGTCCATCAGAAGAAGATCTGGATCGACCGCGAGCGCACGCGCGAGATTCACGCGCTGGCGCATGCCGCCCGAGAGCTGGCGCGGGAAATAGTTTTCGAACCCGGCAAGGCCGACGAGCTTCAACAGCTTCAGGGTCTTCTTGCGCTGGTCGGCATTGCGATAGCCGCCGATTTCCGGGCCGATTTCGGTGTTGTCCAGAACCGTTCGCCAAGGCAGCAGATTGTCCTGCTGGAAGACGAAGCCGCGGTCCGAGCCCGGCCCCGTGAGCACGCGCCCGTCGAGACGCACTTCGCCGCTGTTGGCTTTCTCCAGCCCGCCGACGATCCGCAGGAAGGTCGTCTTGCCGCAGCCCGACGGGCCGACGATCGAGACGAACTCGCCGCGATGGATCTCGGCCGAAATGCTGCGCAGCACTTCCAGCGTGTTGTACTTCTTCGTCAGCTTGTCGACCGAGAGTTTGACCGGCATGTCCATGATGTCATTCCCTCCACGGAAGCAGTTTGCGCTCGAGCCAGCCGAAGCCGCTCGTCATGGCGATGCCTGCCGCCGCAAGGATCGTGACGCCGGCGAACAGCGCCGGCATGTTGAACGTCTCGGCCGACTGGCTGATCAGCTGGCCTAGTCCCGCGCGCGAGCCGAACAGCTCGGCGACGACGACGCCGATCAGCCCGCGCCCGATGCCGAGTTTCAGTCCCGCGAAGATGAACGGCAGCGCCGAGGGCAGCGCGACCTTGAAGAAGATCTGGCGTGCATTGGCGCCAAAGCTCCGCACGGTTTCGATGAGCTGCGGTGACGTGGTGCGCAGGCCCGCTTCCGTGTTGATGACGACCGGAAAGATCACCAGAACGGCGACGACAACGACCTTCGACATGATGCCGATGCCGAACCACAGGATGAACAGCGGCGCGAGCGCCACGGTCGGCGTGGCGTAAAGGCCGGACACCCAGGGCTGCAGCGCCTGCTTGGCGGAGGTCGACTGCGCCATCGCGAGGCCGAGCAGGATGCCGAGGATGCAGGCGACGCTGTAGCCGAGCAGGAACTCAAGTCCGCTGATGTAGATGTGCTTTGACAATTCACCGCTGCGCGTGAGCTCGATGAACGCCACCACGACCTGCGAGGGCGCGGCGAGGAAGAGTTTGTTGCCGACGAGAAAGCGGCTGATCAGTTCCCAGATCAGAAGCCCGCCCGCGATGGAGCCGAGGCCCCAGGCGCGCGCCTTGAGGCCGGACGCCAGAGATGATCCCCAGCCCGGTTGTGTCTGCGCTTCAGTGAGTGCGGCGTCTGCCATGTGGTCTCCTTACGCGCCCAGCGCCTTGCGGCCCGCCGCAGCGATTTCCGCGCCTGTCGCGAGCCACACGCCCTCATGCTTGCAGATGTATTCGAGTCCCTTGTCGAGCGCGCCGATCCGATGCGGCACGCCGGTGATGTAGGGATGCAGCGCGATCGCCATGACGCGCGCCTGCGTGTCGCTCTCGCGATAGAGCACGTCGAACTGGCGCTTGATCATGTCGGTGAATTCTTCCGGCGTGCGGTTCTTCTTCTCGAACGCCGGCTTGTCGTTCAGCTCGTAGGAATAGGGGATCGACATGATCGTGCGGCCGTCGTCGAGCGTCATCACGACCGGCTGGTCGTCGCTCACCCAGTCGGAAACGTAATCGAGCCCGGCGTCCACGAGATAGTCGAGCGTGTTCCACGTTTCCTGCAGGCCGGAGCCGAGCCAGCCGCGCGGCTTGACGCCCGAGGCGCGCTCGATCTCCGCGACCGTGCGCAGGATCACGCCTATCTCTTCTTCCGGCGGAATTTCATTCAGGCGGCGCGTGTTGGATTCGTTGTGGCCCATCAGCTCCCACTTGCGCGCCATGCATTCCTCGATGATCTCGGGATGCATGCGGCAGAGATCGCTGTTGAGCGCCACCGTGCCGCGCGCGCCGTAGCGGTCCATCGTCTCCATCATGCGGAAAACGCCGACGCG
>JAQGKM010000350.1 GCA_028290125.1 Hyphomicrobiales bacterium
GGCTCATACTTTCTTCACCTCGGCGCGTCCAAACAGTCCGTTGGGACGCCAGGCCAGCGCCAGGATCACCAGCGCGAAGGTCATGATCTGCGTGTAGCCGGAGCCCAGCGTCGAGGTGACGAGCGCCACGGCGATGCCGAAGATGAAGCCCGCGACCATCACGCCCCAGGCGCTCGTGATTCCGCCAAGGATCGCAACGGCGAAGGCCTTCAACCCAAAGAGCGTGCCCATCTCCGAATGCACATTGACGAGCGGCGCGATCAGCACGCCGGCGACGCCCGCGAACAGGGTCGACAGCGCATACGCGAAGGCGACGGCTTTGGTGATCGGGATGCCCATCAGCCGCGCAGCGCCGCGATTTTGCGCGACGGCCAGCATGGCGACGCCCCAGCGTGTCCGCTTCGAAATGAAGAACAGAACGGCGGCCAGCGCCACGCCGACGATTGGAATGATGACCTGCAGCGGATAGACGCCAAGCCCGACGCCGCCGATTTCAAGCGGCGCCTGCGCCAGAGGCGAAGACAGATTGCGGGGCTCCTTGCCGAAGGTGAACATGACGGCGTTGTCGAGCACGATGCCGAGCGCGACGGTCGCCATCAGCCATGCGTCGGAGCCCTGTCGGGCGAAGGGACGCACGGCGATGAACTCCACCACTAGTCCGTAGGCGGCGCACGCCGCCAGCGCCACGATGATGGCGAGCGGCATGGGCAGGCCGAGATTGCGCGTCAGCGCGAATGTCAGCACGGCGCCCAGCATCATGGAACTGCCCTGCGCGAAATTCACAGTGCTGGACACCGCGTAAGTTACATAGAAGCCGAGCGCCATCAGCCCGTACATGCTTCCAAGACCGATGCCGCTGATCAGCGCAGACACAAGCAGCAAGGCGCTCTCCCGCACGCGTGAAGCGGGCGCGTGACGCAGGGCCACGCGCCCGAAGGACGTCAGTTGGTGACGGGGACGATGCGGTTGTCGATGAACTGCGCCCAGACGTAATCGTCGGCCTGCAGCGCGTCGTGAACCTTGGGCGAGAACGGCTTGTCGTAGGTCTTGATCAGGCCCTCGTATTTGCCGATCTTGTAGAAGCCCTGGCGCACGGCGTCGCCGTCCGTCGATCCGGCGGCCGCAATGGCGAGCGCGGCGAGGTTCATGCCGTCATAGGCATTGGCGACGCCGACCGCAGGCGTAATGTCGTCGAGGCCCTTGATCGACGGATATTTCGCCTTCAACGCGGCGACGACGCGGTCGCCGACCGGCGAAAGCTTTCCGAAGAAGCTGTAGGTCTGGACGAAATGCACGTCCTTGCCGTTCGGACCGGCGAGTTCGGTGAAGCGTCCGCCGGCGGGGCCCCAATGCGACACGACCGGCACTTTCCAGCCCATGCGATCGAGCGACTTCACGACCTGCGCGGACGGACCGACGTTGCCGACCATGAACAGCGCGTCGGCGCCGGCCGCCCGCAGCCGCGACAGCTGCGGCGTGACGTCGACGTCATTGCCGTCGAACTTCTCGATGCCCACGGCCTTCAGGCCTTTCGCGTCTAGCGCCGCCTTGAGGCCGATCTCGTTCGACTCGCCCCAGGCGTTGTTGACGAGGATCATGCCGGGCTTGGCCGACTTGAACGTCTTCTGCGCATAATTCAGCATGCCGACGTCGACGATCTCGTCGACAGCCGAAACGCGGAAAGCGAAATTCGGATTGCCGTCGTTCTTCGTGATGGCGGTCCCGGCGGCCCAAGGCCCCATGAATGGCACCTTCTCGGAATTGACGAGTGGCACCATCGCCATCGACACCGGCGTGTCGAGTCCGCCAAACAGCACCGCGACCTTCTCGCGGAAGATCAGTTCACGCGCGGCCGTCACGCCCTTCGCCGGATTGCCTTCGTCGTCGCGGCGCACGAGTTCGATCATGCGGCCACCGAGCAGGCCGCCCTTGGCGTTGATTTCATCGATCGCGATCGTCATGCCGCGCGTCAGCGCTTCACCCGCGAGGGCCGACTGTCCCGACAGCGCGGTGACGAGGCCGATCTTGATCGGTTCGGCTGCGTTCGCGGCGCCGGCTGAAAAAGTCAGGGCGATGGCGGATGCGCCGGCCAGCAGAGTGCGGCGGTTCAGGGGAAGACCTTTGGGCATGAGAGACCTCCAGCAGGGCGCATGCGAGATCGACGGCGCCGGGTGAAACTGAAGGACAAAAGGCAAGCGCCGTGCCAAGGTCGCCAATGCTGGGGTATGATGCGCAACGATCGCTACACAAGATTGTCAACAATCTGGCATGACGCTTGCTGCGGCGGAGGCCGTCAGCCGGCTCTGGCCGGTCCGAGAATACGAGGCCACTTCATGTCGAATCTGTCCGGCACAACCCCATCCACGCCAGCCGAGATCGTCGACGAATATCTGAGATTGTTGATGATTCCCGATCCCGCAGCGGCCCGCGCCTATATTGCGCCCGACCTGCGCATCCGCTTCACCGGCGGCCGGGTCATGTCCGACCCCGCGCAATGCGCAGCCTTCAATGCGAAGCGCTACGCCTGGGTGAAAAAGAAAGTGGAGCGGACCGAGGTCGTCGCGGGCGCCACCGACACGGAGGCGATCGTCTATTCGCTCGGCTTTCTGTATGGCGCGTGGCCGGACGGCGCCTTGTTCGAAGGCAATCGCTACGTGGACCGCTACATCGTCCGTCATCGCAAGATCGTCAGCATGGAAGTGTGGAACGACAGCGCCGAATGGCTGCTGACCAACGCCGGGCTCGCCTGCGACCGGGAGGGTGCATGAGCGCGCCCTATTCGGTCCTGCCGCACCATAATCGCTTCGACTACACGCCGATCACTCGCCGGCCCGCCTATCGTTGGCCGAATGGCGCGGGGCTTGCGGTCTACATAGGCTTCAACATCGAGCATTTCGCGTTCGGCGAGGGTCTTGGCGCCAACATCGGCCCGGCCGGCGCCCAGCCCGACGTGCTGAACTTCGCCTGGCGCGAATACGGCAACCGCGTCGGCGCGTGGCGCTGCCTTGAACTGTTCGAACAGCTGGGGCTACCCACCGCGGCTCTCATCAACACGGCGCTCTACGATCATTGTCCCGAACTCGTGCAGGCCTTCGTGGCGCGCGGCGACGAGATCGTCGGGCACGGCCACACCAATGCCGAACGCCAGGCGATGTTTTCGGAAGAGCAGGAACGCGACCTGATCGCAGGATCGCGCGCCCGCATCGCGCAGGAAAGCGGCGTCGATGTCGCCGGCTGGCTGTCGCCGTGGATTTCGGAAAGCCCGGTCACGCCGGATCTGCTGGCGGAATGCGGCTATCGCTACACGCTCAACTGGTGCCACGACGATCAGCCGGTGCGCATGCGCACGCGCGGCGGCGAGAGCTTCTGGTCCATTCCCTATCCGCAGGAACTCAACGACATTCCGATGATCATCGGCCGCCAGATGGACGGCCGAGATTTCACCCGCATGATCACCGACAATTTCGACGAAATGCTGGCGCAGTCCGAACGCCAGCCTCTGGTGATGGGCATCGCCCTGCATCCCTATCTTGTCGGGCAACCCTACCGCCTGCGCTATCTGCGCGAGGCGCTGGCGCCGATCGCGGCCGCGCGCGACTCCGGCCGCATCTGGATGACGACGCCGGACGCCATCTGCCAACATGTCGACACGCTGTTTCAGGAAAGACCGATTCGATGATCAAGGACACAGTCGGGGCCTTCGTGCCGCACGGCCTCTTCCGCATCGAGGGCGCCAGCGGCGGTCCGCTCGAGGGTCTCACATTTGCGGCCAAGGACCTGTTCGATGTCGCCGGTCATCCGACGAGCGGCGGCAACCCGACCTGGCTTGCGACCCATCCCGTGCCGGACGTTTCGAGCCCGATCGTCGATGCGCTGCTCGACGCCGGCGCGACGCTGGTGGGGAAGACCATCACGGACGAACTCGCCTACAGCCTGCACGGCGACAACATGCATTACGGCGCTCCGTTGAATGCGGCCGCGCCCGACCGCGTCACCGGAGGCTCGTCGAGCGGCTCGGTCGCGGCGGTCGCGGCGCATCTCGTCGATTTCGCGCTCGGCACCGACACCGGCGGCTCGACGCGTGTGCCCGCAAGCTATTGCGGCGTGTGGGGCTTGCGCACGACGCATGGCGCGCTGTCGGGCGCGGGCCTCGTGCCGCTGCACCGCCTGTACGACACGCCGACCTGGTTCGCGCATGATGCCGACACCTTTGCGTGCGTCGGCGATGTCCTGATGCCTGCAAGCGATCACGCGCCGTCGCGTGCCGTCCTGCTGCGCGACGTGGCCGCGCTCGCCGACCCGGTCTTCAGCGCGCCGCTCGGCCGCGTCGTCGCCGCGCTGGAACAGATGTTCGGCGCCGTGACGCCGCTCGATATCGCGGAGGGCCAACAGCTTGCCGACTGGCGCGCCGCCTACGGGACATCGGGCGGCCACGAAGGCTGGCAGCTTCACGGAGACTGGATCACGCAGAACAAGCCCGTCTTCGCGCCGGCCATCGCGGCGCGCTGGAAAGCTGCGAGCGAAATCTCCGATGAGGCCGGCGCCGACGCACGCGCAAAGGCGGCCGCCGTGCGCGCGCATGTGCGGTCGGTGGTCGGCGTGGATACGGTCGCGGTGCTGCCGTCTGCCGCGAGCCTCGCGCCGCTGCGCAACGCCGATCCGGCGGAGGTCGACGCCGTGCGCCTGCGCACGATGGCGATAACCTGCGTCGCGGGAATCGCCGGTCTGCCGCAGGTCAGCATGCCGTTCCTCAGTGCCGAGGGCGTGCCGGTCGGCATTTCCTTGATGGGCCCGGCGGGCAGCGATGCGGCGCTGATCCGCCTCGCCGTGAAGATCCACGCGAGCGTGCAGGGGACTTGATAGCCGTCATGGACGAGAGGGTGACAGAAGAGTCGCTGGAGGCGGAGAACCGCATCTATGCGCGCATCTTTGATGGCATCATGGACCGGCGTCTCACGCCCGGCACGAAGCTGCCCGAACGCGAATTGTGCGAATTGTTCTCAGCCAGCCGCTCGCTCGTGCGGCGCGTCCTGCAGCGTCTTGCACATTACCATGTCGTCGAGCTGCGGCCCAACCGCGGCGCCATCGTGGCGACGCCAACGCCGGAAGAGACGCGACAGATTTTTCAGGCGCGACGCGCGCTGGAGGGCGCGCTCGTCAGGCTCGCCGCGCAGCACGCGACGCCCGCGGACATCGACGGCCTGCGCCAGCAATTGCACGTGGAGCATGAGGCGATGCATGGCTCCGACCAGCCCGCCTGGGCGCGTCTGGCCAGCACGTTTCACTTGCGCGTCGCGAGGCTCGCGAACAACGCCATCCTGGAAAATTATCTGAAGGAGATCGTTTCGCGCTGCTCGCTGATCGTCGCGCTCTACGAACCGCAGGGCAATGCGGCTTGCGAGCATGACGAACACGCCGGCATCGTCGCCTGCCTCGAAAGGGGCGACGGTGAAAATGCGGCGCGGTTGATGGAAGAGCATCTAGTCGAGCTGGAGAGGCACATCTGCCTGCGCCAGCCCGACGCGCGACCGAGCCTCAAGGATCGGCTCGGTCTCTGAGCGTCCGTGAGAGCGTCAGCCCTTGCGGCGTTCTTTCTTGGCGGCCTTGCGAGCGGCGTAACGCGCGTCGCGGGCGGCCTTCTGCTCGGCCAGCAGGGCGACTTCGCGATCGGCGTTGTCACGCGTGATCTGCAGCTCGGCCTCGGCGGCGGCGGCGCGCTGCTCGGCGGCGAGCGCCTCGACCTTGCGGGCCTCCTCGGCCATTTCGGCCTGGCGAACTTTGCGGGCCGCTTCGCGCTCGGCGACGCGGATTTCGCGCGCCTTGGCGATCTCGGCGCGGGCGGCGGCCTTCTCGGCTGCGGCCGGGTCGGGGTTCTGCGACGCGGTCTTGAACTTGTCGATGATCGAGAGTTTCGCCGCGCTCGCGTTCTTCTGGCGTTCGGCGAAGTCGTTGGTTTTCAGAAAGCTCATAAGTCCTCGGATGTGGTGCATCAACGCAGAGCGGGCAAAAGGCCCGAGCCGCGGGTTCGTCTATCAGGCTTCGGGAGACGCGCTTTTCAGATGGGCTTCTTCCGCGACGCGTTCCTGGCCGGTAGCCTTGGAGCGCAGACGATATTGCGGGCCGCCGCGTTCGGCAGGCATCTGCCGGACGATCGTGAACGCCTGCTCCGCTTGCCCGACGGGCTGGAACGTGACGGTCTCGTCAATCTGGAAAAGATGGCTTCTGGTCATCTGCATCGCCCTTCAAAAACAGAAAAAGGCGTCCTGCCGGTACATTCGCGGTCAGAGACGCCTTCAACTTCATTCGCAGCTACAAGCTTCAGGCGACCTGAAGCTTCGTGGCCGACGACTTGCCGGTGCGGCGATCAGGCTGCACTTCGTAGCTGAGCTTCTGGCCTTCGTTGAGGCCGCGCATGCCAGCCTGTTCGACGGCGCTGATGTGAACGAACACGTCCGCTCCACCATCGTCAGGCTGAATGAAACCGTAGCCTTTGTCGGCGTTGAACCACTTAACTGTGCCCATGCTCATGGGATGTATCCTTATAGACATACGTAAAGAGAGGCCTCGCGGAAGCGAGTGCCTGTTGGGAATCGAAGAAGGGATGAGGTGTCAGCGGAGCGCTTTCGCGCTGGGCTAAATCGCAAGCCAAGTGTCCGATGGCGCACTCTATTCTTTTGGCCTGTGAATGGCAAGCGCGACTGTAACGAATTTTGATCGTCGCAACATGGGCCGTACGGCTCACATTGCAACTGCACGCCTTCAGGGCGGGAACCGCTCAATCGGCGGCTCGCTTATCAGCGGTGGATATCAAAGGCGTGAGGTCACTCTCGCGCCGCGACAGGACTTCTTGCGATGCGTCGAGACGAAGTGGGCGACCTGACGGCGTTTCTCGCTGTCGCCGAAGAGCAGAGCTTCACCCGCGCGGCCGCGAAACTCGGCACCTCGCAATCCGCGCTGAGCTACACGGTCCAGCGACTGGAGAGCAGGCTCGGCATCAGGCTGCTCACGCGCACGACCCGCAGCGTGGCGCCCACACACGCCGGCCAGGACCTGCTGACGACGCTCGGTCCGGCTCTCGCAGAGATCGAAGCCAAGCTCTCCGCCTTGACCGAGCTACGCGAAAAGCCCGCCGGCACCGTGCGCATCACAACCAAC
>JAQGKM010000353.1 GCA_028290125.1 Hyphomicrobiales bacterium
GGTCGGACGAGCCGCCCCACGTCACGGACCCGTGGGTGGGCGCCAGCAAGCCCATCGCAAGGCGCAGCAGCGTGGTCTTGCCCGCGCCATTCGGCCCGATCACCAGCGTCGGCGCGCCGGGCCGGATGACGAGATCGATGTCGCGCAGGATCGGCACGCCGCCCGCGTGCAGGCTGGCATGCTCGAACACGAGCGGGAGATTGTGCAGCGGCGCGCGCATATCAGCCGATCCGCGTCTGCGCCAAGGCGCGCAGGCCCCACGCGCTTGCATTGATGGCCAGCACGATGGCGAGCAGCACGAGGCCGAGCCCCATGGCGAGCGGCAGATCACCCTTCGACGTTTCGAGCGCGATGGCGGTCGTCATCGTGCGGGTGAAGCCGTTGATGTTGCCACCGACGATCATCACTGCGCCGACTTCCGCCGCAGCGCGCCCGAAGCCCGCCAGCAGCGTGGTGACGAGCGCAACGCGCGCGTCGTAGAGCAGCGTCGCCAGTCGGGCGAGCGGCGTCACCCCCATGGCGTTCAGCTCGTCGCGGTATTCGAGCCAGAGGTCTTCGACCGTCTGGCGGGTCAGCGCAGCGATGATCGGCGTGATCAGGATCGCCTGCGCGATGACCATGGCGGTCGGCGTGAACAGCAGGCCGTAGCCGCCGAGTGGCCCCGACCGCGACAGCAGCAGGAATACCGCGAGGCCGACGACGACGGGCGGCAGGCCCATGAAGGCATTGATGATGACGATCAGCACCCCCCGGCCCGGAAAGCGGGCAAGCGCCAGCAGCCCGCCGAGCGGCAGTCCAACCAGCGCCGCCAGGGCCACGGCCGACAGGCTGACCTTGAGCGACAGACCAACGATCGCGTAGAGCGCCGGGTCGCCCGTCATCACGAGCTGCCAGGCGCCAGCACCCTCCAGCATGGCGTCCTCCACGGCGAAGATAGGGCGTTGAATTCTGGAATTGTCAAATGCTTGAACAAACGCATATTCGTGCATAAAAATGCAGGCATGGATCTGCTCAACACCGCCGAAGCCGCCGAATACCTCCGCATCAAGGAGCGCAAGCTCTACGAACTCGTCGCCGAGGGCGCCGTGCCGTGCGCGAAAGTCACGGGCAAGTGGCTGTTCCCGCGCCATGAACTCGATCGCTGGGTGATCTCGGGCCTGGCCGTGCCGCAGGGCATGATCGCCACCCCCGCGCCGCCCATCGTCGGCGGCAGCCAGGATTCCTTGCTCGAGTGGGCGCTGCGCGATTCGGGGTCAGGGCTTGCGGCGCTGCCCGAAGGCAGCGAGGCGGGCGTCGCGCGTCTGCTGCGCGGCGAGGTTCTGGCGGCCGCGATCCATTACCACGCGGCCGACGTCGCCGACGCCAATCCGCGCGCCATCCGCCGCCTGCCCGGCCTGCACGACGCCGTGCTGATCGCCTTCGGCATGCGCGAACAGGGGCTGCTCGTCGCGCCCGGAAACCCGCGCGGACTTCTGTCGCTGCAGGATGCGCTGGCCCAAGGCGCGCGTTTCGCCATGCGCCAGAAAGGCGCCGGCGCGCAGATGCTGCTCGACGTTCTGCTGGAGCGGCTCGGCGTGAAGGCGGCGGACGTGAAGCGGCTCGATCCGCCCTGCCTCACCGGCCCCGATCTCGCCAACGCTATCGCGCATGGCGACGCGGATTGCGGCGTCGCGACGCGCAGCGCCGCCAGGGTCGCGCGGCTCGATTTCGTGCCGTTGCTATTCGAGCATTTCGATCTGGTGATGCGGCAGGCGGATTATTTCCGCCCGCCGATGCAGAAGCTGATGATGACGCTGCGCAGCGAACGTCTGCGTGCGCAGGCGCTCGACCTCACCGGCTATGACGTGAGTCATGCCGGTGAGGTGCGCAGCGCGCCCTAGGACGCGAAGGCTTCGAGGTCGCCCATCTTGCCACGACGGAAATCGTCGATGGCGGCGCGGATCTCGGCCTCGCTGTTCATCACGAACGGGCCGTAATGCGCGATCGGCTCGTTGAGCGGCTTGCCGGTGAGCACCAGCAGTTTTGCGTCGCTCGCGACGCGCAGCGCGATCGACTCGCCCTGCTGGTCGAAGGTCAGCAGGCCCGCCTGTTTGACCTCACGGCCACCGACGCTCACCGCGCCCGAGAACAACGCGATCATCACATTGTCGCCGGCGGCGATCGGCAGTTCGAGATCGGCGCCGGCCTTGGCGTCGATGTCCCAGACATGCAGCGGCGAGAAGGTCCGCGCCGGGCCTTTCGCGTCGCCGTAGGATCCCGCGACGACGCGCAGGGTTGCGCCGCCGAGATCGACGACCGGAATGTCGCCTTTCAGGATCGTCTGGTAGTGCGGCGCCGCCGACTTGTCGCTCTTGGGCAGGTTCACCCACAATTGCGCCATCGACACCTTTCCGCCGCGCTTAGACTGTTCGCGCGAATGGAATTCCTCGTGCAGCAGACCGCTGCCCGCCGTCATCCATTGCACGTCGCCGGGGCCGATCGTCCCGCTGTTGCCGGCGCTGTCGCGGTGTTCGATCTCGCCGTCGTAGACGATCGTCACCGTTTCAAAGCCGCGATGCGGATGGGCGCCGACGCCCGGCGGCTTCGTGCTCGGGCGAAACTCGTGCGGAGCCGCGTAGTCGAGCATCAGGAAAGGACTGACCTCCTGCCCGAACGCCAGATCGGCGAACAGCGGAAAGACGTGGAAGCCGTCACCGACCCAATGCGGCTGCGGAGACGGCAGGACGGACGTGAGCTTGCGATGCGCCATGGTCATATCCTTTCGGTTTGCGCGCGCGTCAGGTGCGGCGCGCGTCGAGGCTGTAGGGTCCGGCGCCTGCGGCGACCAGATACAGGAAGATGAAGCAGAACAGAATGGCCGCGTCTCCGCCATTCAGCGAGGGGAAGAAGCCCTTGGAGGCGTGGCCCAGGAAATACGCCACCGCCATCATGCCAGACAGCACGAAGGCGACGGGCCGCGTGAGGAGACCGACGACGATCAGGAGACCGCCCACCAGTTCAAGAGCGCCGGCGAACCCCATGAAGGAAAAGAGCGTCAGCCCGTCGAACGACGGATCATGCGGAAAGCCGAGCAGCTTGGACGTTCCGTGCTCGAGAAACAGCAGCCCGGTCATGACGCGAAGCGCCGTGAGGGCCGCGGGTTGCCAGGTGGCGACCGAGGAGGTGGTGGTCTGGTTGAACGAGGTGCTGGTCATGGTCGTGTCTCTCCTGAGGGACGATTAAGCGAAACGCGCAATGTCGTCGAAGGCGAAACGCGGCGAACGCGGAAACAGCTTCGTGGCATCGCCGTAGCCGATGTTCACGAGCACGTTGGAGCGCACCTTCGTCCCCGGGAAGAACGCCGCGTCTACCTTGTCGGCGTCAAAGCCGGTCATCGGGCCGGTGTCGAGCCCGAGCGACCGCAGGGCGAAAATGAGATAGGCGACCTGCAGCGTGCCGTTGCGATAGGCCGTGTCGGTTGCAAAGGCCTCGTTGCCGGCAAACCACGAACGCGCATCGGCATGCGGGAAGAGCTTGGGCAGATGCTCGAACGCGTCCTTGTCGTAGCCGACGATGGCGGTTACGGGCGCCGACATGGTCTTCTCGACATTGCCGGGCGCCAGCGCCTCCTTCAGCTTTTCCTTGGCGTCCGCCGAGCGGACGAAGACGAGGCGCATGGGCGAGATGTTCGCGCTGGTCGGGCCGAACTTCGCGAGGTCGACGGCTTCGCGCAGAAGGCTGTCCGACACCGGCCGGTCGAGCCAGCCATTGTGGGTGCGGGCGTCGCGGAAGAGGAGATCGAGCGAGGTCTCGTCGAGACGGGCGGTGACGGCGACGGGGTTGCTGGTGGTCATGGCGGGTGTCCTTGCCTGAATTCGATGGTGGACAGATGCTCCCTTCCATGCATCAATTCAATTGTTGAAAAACTGGCATTATCCATCACTCAGGCCGATAGATGATTGAGAACCTCACCCTAGACCAGCTGCGCATCTTCATCACTGTCGCCGAGACCGGCAGCTTTTCGGCGGCCGCCCGCAAACTCAGCCGCGTGCAGTCGGCGGTCAGCCAGTCCATGCAGGGGCTCGAAGTCATCCTGGGGACGCCGGTCTTCGACCGCTCCGGCAAGGCGCCGAAGCTCAACGAGGCCGGGCGGGCGATCCTGGCCGACGCACAGCGGCTGGTCGACGGCGCCCGCGCGTTGAAGGCCCATGCCGCCGAAATGGCAGCCGGCGTCGAGCCCGAGCTCGCTCTGGCGGTCGACGCCATCTTTCCCAACGCCCTGCTGATGGAGAGCCTGAAGGCGCTGCGCGAGACGTTCCACGGCTTGCCGGTCTCGGTCTACACCGAGGGCCTCGGCGGGCCGGAACAGCGGCTGCGCGACGGCCTCGTGCGGCTGGCCCTGTCGTCCTTCGCGTCCCGCGAACGCGCGCCGGATCTCGAAAGCGAATTCCTCACGCGCATTCCGATGATTCCCGTGGTGGCGTCGTCGCATCCGCTGGCGCAGATCGAAGGTGCGGTGACGCGCGAGCAGATCGAATATGAAACGCAGCTCGTGCTCACCGACCGCACGCCGATCAGCCACAATTCCTTCGGCGGAATCCTCAGCCGCAAGATCTGGCGCTTCGCCGACATGGGCGCGCGACTCGAGTTCCTGCTCGAAGGTTTTGGCTGGTGCAACATGCCGACCCACATGGTGGAAGGCGCGTTGCGGGATGGCCGGCTGAAGCGGCTCGAAATCGCCGGCGCCGCGCCGGTCGAACTCACGATGCATGTCGTGCATGAGCGCGGACGCGCGCCGGGACGCGCGGGGCGCTGGCTGATCGAAGACCTGCGCCAACGCCTCGTCGGATGTCCGTCGCAATTCGTGGTGGGCTAGCTCTTCTTCGGCGGCTCCAGCCGCAGGCTGTCCGAGCCCTTGCGCTGCAGGAAGCCGCCGATCTTGTCGGCCATGGCGCCCAGCAACATCGGCAGCATGACCTTCACCTCGACCGAATCCGCGCGGACCTCGACTTCGCCCGTCACCGTCTGGCCGAGCGCGCCGACGCGCAGGTCGGCATGGTTGCCGGTCCACGCGACGTCGGACGACGAAAGATGCGCGCCATAATCGGCGCGCATCTTGTCGAGACCCGTGCGGAGGCGGCGAGCCGCCTCCTCCGCGCCGAGTTGATGCGGGATCGAGACCTTCAGCTCACGCGGCATCTGGCCTCACGCATTCACGCGGTTGCGCACCGACTGCGCCGCCTTGGCGAGTTCGTCTGTCGTGCCCGACACAGCGTCCGTCACCGCAGTCGCGACGGTGCTGGCGCGATCGGCCACGGCTTCCATGCCGGTCTGCACGGTGTCGACAGCGGCGTCGCGCAGATTCTCGGCCATTTCGCCGAAGCTCTCACGTTCGAACGCCGTCTGGCGGATCACGCCACCGAGCACGGCGCCGATCGCAAGACCGATCGCCGACAGCAACAGCGGGTGCTCGGAGCCGAGTTCCTGCGCGCTGCGCATGGTGGCGGCGCCGCGCGCGCGCATGTCTTGCGTGGTGTCCATGGCGCTGCGGCGCAGGTCCTGCGTCGTGTCCATCGCGCTGCGACGAAGCGACGAGGCCTGGTCCGACACGCGCGACGCGGCGGCCGAGGCTTCGTCGCGCCAGTCTTCGACATAAGAGCGCTTCGAGACGTCGCGAGCCGTTTCCTGCACGCGCTGCTGCGCCTGCGACCAGGCGTCATCCACGCCGTCGCGCGCTTCGTTCATCCAGCGGCGTCCGGTGTCGGAGCCGCGCAGCCAGCCGCCCGCGAGGGCGCCGACGCCGCCGAGCACGAGCATCATGCCGAGCGGTCCGCGATGCTTTTCATCGATCCACGGCGAAATGCGATCCACCACCGGCTGAATGCGGCGCTGCGCCTCATTGGCCAGTCCGCGCGCCTGATCGGCGACCTGACCGGTCACATCGCGCGCCTGATCGGCCATGCCCTGAATCGCGCCCCTCGCGTCATGCGCCAGATCCTGCGCGCGTGACGACGCATCTTGCGCAAGACCCTGAGCACGGGCCGACGCGCTGTCGACCTGATCGCCCGCGCGCTGCGCGACGTTCGATCCCAGGCGAGCCATGTCGTCGGCGGCATGCGCGCCGCTGGCCCGCAGATCGTCGGCGGCGCCGCTGACAGCGCCGACCTTTTCACGCACCGCATCGGCGCCGGCGCCGACGGCTTCACGCACGCGGTCGGTCGCGTCGCTCAGCGCGCTCTGCACGCCCGCAACCGCATTCTGCGCGCCATACGAAAGATTGGTCGCGACCGTCTTGACGCGCTCCGCCGCGCTGGCGACGTCAGTCACTTCGTCATAGCCGTAACCGGCCACGCCGCCGGGCACATAGCCGCGCGGCGAGACGCTGTTGTAGGGATCGCGGAAGGCGCTGTCGTTCGGGCTGTTGTTCCAGCCCTTGATCATCGTGTAGATGCCGGCGCCGATGAGAACGGTGGTGATCGGCGGCTTCTTGTAGAGATGCCAGCCGATGCCGGCGCCGATCAGCGCGATGGAAACCGGGTTCTCGATCGCGGTCCGCTGCAGCTTGCGCGTGAACTCATTGCCCTGCGCGCGACCGTTTTCGATCGCATCATCCTTGGCGCCTGTGATGTAGCCGATGATCTGATCTTTCATCTCCTCGGCCCGGTGCTTCAGCTCCAGCTTGGCGTTGTCTACCGTGCGCGGATCCTTGATCTCGGCGATGGTCTCGTGCAGACGAGCGCGCGCCGCTTCGGCTTCGCGCTCAAGTCGCCGCAGATCATTTTCGCCAGTTGCATCAGCCATATTGCCCTCCTGAGGAATTCGCGCGCTTGAATGCAGCATGCAAAGCTTTCGCGAACGAACGCTTCATTCGGCCATGCGTTCCGCTCACGGTCTTGCGCGGGGCGAAAAACCGGCTCGGAAGAAAGGCGCAGGAGCGCGGCTCATGTTGAAACAGCTCACATGGTTCTTCGGCCTCTGGCTGGTCGGCGTCGCGGCGGTCGGCGCTATCGCGGCGCTGATCCGCTTCGCGCTGCATCCGTGACTTCGGAACTGAAAAGACTCGACCAAGTTCAAGAGCCGTGGGGCTCGACGAGCTTGGCCATGATGGAAAATCCGAAGGAAAATCTCATGAACAAAAAGCTGATGATGGTTCTTTCCGCGTCCGGCATGGCGCTCGCTCTGGCCGGCTGCAACACCACGCAGTCACGCGTTGGCGGCGCTGGCGTCGGCGCGGTGGCTGGCGCGGCGGTCGGCGGTCCGGT
>JAQGKM010000361.1 GCA_028290125.1 Hyphomicrobiales bacterium
GGCGTCGAGATCGGCGGCGCCGCCAAGAACGTGCTCGCGATCGCGTGCGGCATCGCCGAGGGACGCGGTCTTGGCGCCAGCGCCGGCGCGGCGCTCGTTGCGCGCGGCTTCGCGGAGATCTCGCGATTTGCAGTCTCGCAGGGCGCGCGCGCCGAGACGCTGATGGGCCTCTCGGGCCTCGGCGATCTCGTTCTCACGTGCTCCTCGGCGCAATCGCGCAATTTCTCCTTCGGGCTTGCGCTCGGGCGCGGCGAGCCGACTCCGGAGAAACTGGCGGAAGGCGCCTTCACCGCACCCGTGCTGCTCGACCTCGCCGACACATCGCAGGTCGACATGCCGATCGCCCGCGCGGTCGCCGACATCCTGGGCGGACGTATCAGCGTCGACGAGGCGATCGGCGTGTTGCTGGCGCGTCCCCAGAAAGCCGAAGGCTGACGCTTGCCGCCGGCGCGCACGCGCCCTAGCTTGCGGCCGATTGCAATGCGGGGACGACGGACATGGCGCACTGGCTCGTGAAGAGCGAACCCTTCAAATGGTCGTGGGACGATCAGGTCAAGGCGGGCGCCAAGGGCACGCACTGGAACGGCGTCCGCAATCACCTCGCCAAGCAGCAATTGATGGCGATGAAGATCGGCGAGCAGGCGTTCTTTTATCATTCCAACGAAGGCAAGGAGATCGTCGGGATCGTCGAGGTCATCAAGACCTTCTATCCCGATCCGACCGACGAGAGCGGCAAGTTCGGCATGGTCGATTTCAAGGCCGTGAAACCGCTGAAGACGCCCGTCACGCTGGCGCAGGTCAAACTGACGCCGGCGCTGGCCGAAATGTCGCTCGTCAAATCGATGCGCCTGTCGGTGCAACCCGTGACGGCGGCGGAATGGAAGCTCGTCTGCAAGATGGGCGGGCTCTGACAGCGTATCTTGTTTGTGCGACGCATGCCCTTCCCTCCCCCTTGCGGGGAGGGCGACTCGCAACGGCGAGCGGGGTGGGGGTCGACGAATGCTCGCGATGAGCCGGAGAAGCTTTACAGGCGTTCTGCGGACGCCTCACGACCCCCACCCCTGACCCCTCCCCGCAGGGGGGAGGGGGATCCCTCCTCGCAATGACGGCGCGAGGGTCTTACCCGATCAGATCGATCAGCGCCGGAATCAGCGGGGCGTCGGCGGGCGGCATCGGGTAGTCGCGCAACTCGCGCGGGCGCACCCATTTCAGCGCCTGTCCTTCGCGCGACGCGACGAAGCCGCCCCAGCGGCGGCAGACATAGAGCGGCATCAGCAGGTGGAAGTCCGGATAGGCGTGGCTCGCGAAGGTCAGCGGCGCGAGGCACGCTTCCTTCACGACGATGCCGAGCTCCTCGTGCAGTTCGCGGATCAGCGAATCTTCGGGCCGCTCGCCGGCGTCAATCTTGCCGCCGGGAAATTCCCAGAGGCCGGCCAGCGCCTTGCCTTCTGGGCGCTGCGCGATCAGCACGCGATTGTCGGCGTCGATCAGGGCGGCGGCGACGACGAGAAGAATTTTCAAGCGGAAGCCTCGTGGCGGTCGGGGAAGGCGATGGCGCGCCGTCCTCTTCCGCTAGACGCTCTGCGGCGGCCGCGCAACCCGGCCCGCCGGGTTCAGACGGAGGCGACGCGCTTGCGCAGCATCGGTTCGTCGATCCGGCGCAGGACGGGCGCGGGCTGAATTTCGTAGCGCTGGCGTTCGGCGCGAATGCGCCAGTCGTTCCAGGTCTCGTTCAATTCCTGCATCTCGCGCTCGAGTTCTTCGCGCGATTCGCTGATTGCGAGGACCTGGGTGAAGGGACGCGTTTGCACCAGCGCCAGCATGCGGGCCACCGGCGCGGGCTCTGCGATGGGCGAACCGCCCGCCGGACGGGCGCGTCCAGCGCGCACGGGCCGGATTTCAACGCCACGCGGCGTTGGCACAAAGATGGACATCACAGCGGCGCCGAGGAAGAGCGCTCCGATACCACGCGTCATGAATGCAGTCTCCAGCCAGGGCCGGGAAAGGGGTTTCGAATCCCGGCGCACAGATTTTTGTGAAGTGCTGGAACAAGTTACACGAATCGTGCGTTAGCGAAGCCGTCAAAATGTCACATCCGCCGCAAATCGCGCGGCTTGCCCGGGCCGGCGTTCCGGTTTCCGTTTGGTCCGATTCATCCCAAAGCCTGACCCCGAGCGCGTGCGACGCGGTTGCGCGCCCAAAAACCATGTGTTACGTGACCCCCGTCTTCGGGGCGCAGGTTTGGCTTGGCGGGTTTGGCTTTTCAGAGGCCGGTCCTGGCGGGTCTGATCTGCTGGCCATTTCCATGGCCGCGCCCCGTTCCCTGACAGCTCGTTGCAAAGGTTTGCGGCTCCGCCGCGTTAAAGACCCTTGCCGCAAGCGTGCCCGACGCCAGTCCAGAGGCTTTCCGCGTGGCTAAAGACGAAACAATCGTTACCGGAATGGCGGGGCGCTACGCCTCTGCTCTTTTCGCGCTGGCGCAGGAGCAGGGCGCGACCGATCAGGTCGCCGCCGATCTTGCCCGCTTCAGCGCCATGATCACCGAGAGCGCCGATCTGGCCCGTCTCGTGCGCAGTCCTGCGTTTTCGGCTGAGGAGCAGGTCAAGGCGCTCGGCGCCGTCCTAGCCGCCTCCGGCATCGGCGGGCTGACTGCGCAATTCCTCAAGCTCGTCGCCGCCAAGCGCCGCCTGTTCGCGGCGCCGACGATGATCGCCGATTTCGGCAAGCTGCAGGACGCCGCCCGCGGCGTGTCGCGCGCCGAGGTCACGGTCGCCGAGCCCCTTTCGCCCGCCAACCTCGAAGCCCTGCGCTCTGCGCTGCGCGAGGCGGCCGGCTCGTCCTCCGTCGAGATGAACGTGAAGGTTGATCCTGCGATCATCGGCGGCCTCATCGTCAAGCTCGTGTCTCGCATGGTCGATGGCTCGCTCAAGACCATACTCAATTCGATCCGCACACGCATGAAAGAGGTCGGCTGATGTATATCCTCTCCGCTGAAATTTCCGCGATCCTGAAGAATGAGATCGCGAACTTCGGTAACGAAGCTCAGGTCACCGAGGTGGGCCAGGTGCTCTCCGTCGGCGACGGTATCGCCCGCGTCTACGGGCTGGACAATGTCCAGGCCGGTGAGATGGTCGAATTCGAGAACGGCGTGCGCGGCATGGCCCTCAATCTCGAAACCGACAATGTCGGCGTCGTGATCTTCGGGTCCGACC
>JAQGKM010000391.1 GCA_028290125.1 Hyphomicrobiales bacterium
GCCCGCGAGGAGCGCGACTTCGGCGACATGGGCAAGCGGCTGGGCCAGGCGATCCGCCGCAAGGTCGACGCCGGCCGCTTCGGCTGGCCGATGCTGCCGGCCGGCGAATGCATCCGCGCCACGGCGCTGGGCGCATCCGAATACTCGGTCCAGCTGTCGGGCAACACCTGCTACATCTCGAACCCCGGCGTCCTGCTGCCGCGCCGCAACCTGCAGGTCATCCAGCCGCCGATCGAAACCGGCGACGAGATCGACGTCGAGCAGGTGACGAAAGCCATCCGCAGCCATCGCAAGGCGTTCGAAGTGGAGGGCGCGGAAGTCGACATCGCGCTCGCCGTGCGCTGGACCGGCGTGCCCGCTTACGAGCGCATCGCCAATCTCGCCAAGGGCATCATCGCCGGGCTCGAGGACCACATCGCCGAAGCGAAGCCGCTCTACATCATGCTCGACGGCGACATCGCCCAAACGCTCGGCGCGCTGCTGCGCGAGGAGATGAACGTCGCCTCCGAAGTGCTGGTGATCGACGGCGTCATGCTGATGGATTTCGATTACATCGACCTCGGCAAGGTGCGCATCCCGTCCTACACGGTGCCGGTGACGATCAAGTCGCTGGTCTTCAGCGAGGACCCGCGCGGTCCGCGCGCGAAGGAGATCATCCATCACCATCCTGAAGAGGAGGGCGATGCCAAGGCGCACGGACACAGCCACGCGCACGGCCACCATCACCACCACGGACACGCGCACGAACATTAAACGGCACACAAGCCCGGCGCGGTTGGGGAAACGAAGCGGAGGAATGCGTGCAGGCAGTGGGACAGGCCTCTGAGGCCCCCGACATGAAGAACCGGGAGCCGGCGGTGAAGACCGACCCGCAATGGTTCATCATGGGCGGCGTCGTGTCGATCGTCGGCTGGCTGGCCCTCGTCCCGCTCGTCTTCCTGATCTGGCAGTCGTTCCGCACGCCCGACACCGCGCGCAAGCCCGCCGTCTGGACGCTGCAGAATTACTGGCAGGCCTATTCCAGCTCCGAAACGCTGGTGCTGTTCATCAACTCGGTGCAGTTCGCGGCCGGCACCGCGATCCTCGCGCTCATCATCGGCACCGCGCTCGCGTGGATGACGGAGCGCACCAACACGCCGCTGAAGCCGCTGTTCTACGCGCTGTCGATCATCCCGCTGATCATCCCGGGCATTCTCTTCGTCGTCTCGTGGATCATGCTCGCGAGCCCGAAGATCGGCCTGATCAATCTCGTGCTGCTGGGGCTGTTTGGCACCGACACGGTCTATGTCGACATCTATTCGATGGCCGGCATGATCTGGGTCGACGGCCTGCATTACGCGCCCATCGCCTTCCTGCTGATGACCGCGGCCTTCCGCGCCATGGACCCGTCGCTCGAAGAGAGCGCGATGATGAGCGGTGCCTCGATGTTCAAGATCTTCTGGAACATCACGCTGAAGCTCGCCTGGCCTGCGGTGGCGGCGTCGTTCCTCATCCTCTTCGTGCGCTCGATCGAAAGCTTCGAAGTGCCGGCGCTGCTGGGTCTTCCGGTCGGCATCCAGGTCTTCACCTCGTCGATCTACGACGCTATCCATTCCTATCCGAGCAACATCGGGCTGGCCGCCGCCTATGCGATCACGCTGCTGGTCATCACCATGGGCGGCATCTACTTGCAGTCGCGGATGACGGGGCAGGGCGGCAAATATTCGACCGTGACCGGCAAGGGCTTTCGCCCGCGCACCATCGATCTTGGCCGCTGGAAATATCTGACGCTCGGCCTCTTCATCGTCTACGCGCTGTTCGTCGTCGTGCTGCCGTTTCTCGTGCTGCTGTGGTCGTCGCTTCAAAAATTCTACAGCGTGCCGTCGATGGATGCGTTGAAGAATGTCTCGCTCGCCGCCTACAAGACGGTGATCGACTATCCGAGCGTCGGCACGGCGGTGTGGAATTCCTTCATCCTGTCGATCGGCAGCGCCACGACGGTGATGCTGCTCACTGCGGTCATCTGCTGGATCGTGCTGCGCACCAAGATCCCGGGCCGCTGGGTGCTCGACAATGTCGCCTCGGTGCCGCTCGTGCTGCCCGGCCTCGTTATGGGCCTGGCCATCATGGTCTGCTACCTGACCATCGGCGGCGGCGTCTACGGCACGATCTGGATCATGTTCATCGCCTATGTGACGCGCTTCATGCCCTACGGCATGCGCTACAACACGACGTCGATGATCCAGCTTCACAAGGAGCTGGAGGAATCAGCGGCCATGTCGGGGGCGAGCTGGCTCACCTCGTTCCGCCGCATCGTCCTGCCGCTGCTCAAGCCCGGCTTGCTGGCGGGGTGGATTTACATCGTGATCGTGTCGGTGCGCGAGCTTTCCAGCTCGATCCTGTTGTATAGTCCCGGCACGGAAGTGGTCTCGATCGTCATCTGGGAAATGTGGCAGAATGGTCAGTATGTGGAGCTGTCGGCCTTCGGCGTGATGCTGATCGCCACGCTCTTCACTTTCGTTATGATGGCGCAATGGATCGGCAAACGGTTCGGCGTCAAGGAAGCCTAAACAATAAGGCGGGAGGGGAAACGTGCTCACAGTCCGAGGTCTGAACACAGAATATCCGAGCCAGAAGGGTCCGGCGGTCAAGGCCGCGCAGGACGTCACCTTCGAGGTGCCGGCAGGAAAATTCTTCACGCTGCTCGGCCCGTCCGGCTGCGGCAAGACGACGACGCTGCGCTCCATTGCCGGGCTAGAGCGCCCGGTCGGCGGCGAGATCAACGTGAACGGCCGTGTGGTCTTCTCGTCCGATCGCAAGATCTTCATTCCGCCGAACCAGCGCAATTTCGGCATGGTCTTCCAGTCCTACGCGATCTGGCCGCACATGACGGTGTTCGCCAACGCCGCCTTCCCGCTGGAAGTACGCAAGAACAAGATGTCGAAGAGCGAGATCCGCGAGAAGGTCATGCGCGTGCTCTCGGCCGTCGCGCTGGAGCAATATGCCGACCGTGAGGCCACGAAACTTTCGGGCGGCCAGCAGCAGCGTCTCGCGCTCGCCCGCGCGCTCGTCATGGAGCCGGAACTGCTCCTGCTCGACGAGCCGCTGTCGAACCTCGACGCCAAGCTGCGCGACCGCATGCGTTTCGAGCTGAAGCGCATCCAGCGCGAACTCGGCATCACGACCATCTACGTCACCCATGACCAGGGCGAGGCGCTTGCGCTCAGCCACGAGATCGCGGTGATGAACGAGGGCCGCATCGTGCAGGTCGGCCCGCCGCGCACCATCTACGAGCACCCGCGCACGAAGTTCG
>JAQGKM010000400.1 GCA_028290125.1 Hyphomicrobiales bacterium
CACCAGCATCTTCTCGACGAACTTGTCGTCCGGCAAGCGCGTGAGCTTGAGGCCCGGCGGCGGCGTGAACTCGACGTCCTCGTCGATCTCCGAGAACCATTCGCAGGACGTGTGGGGCACGCCATATTCGTGTTCGAGAATGAGGCGCAGCCACAGGATCGCGATGACCTGGTAGGACTTCACGCCGATCTTCTTGCCGATGAGATCCTTCGGCGACTTGATGCCCTTGCTGGTGTTGATGAACACGAAGCCGTGGCGGAAGCGGCGATGCAGGAACACCGGCAGCGATTCAATCGGCATGCCCTGATCCTTGGCGATCAGGTAGGACGAGCTCGAAAGCTCCGCGACGTCGAACTCGCCGTTGCGCAGGAAGCGCCAATGGCGCGTGGACGAATCCATCTTGGTCAGCATGGTCAGCTCGATGCCGTCGGGCTTGACGATGCCCTCCTTGATCGGGCGAATGATTTCGTAATCGCCACAGGCCAGCGTCAGCTTGATGTCACTCGGCATTGCGAGAGTTCCTTTTCTTGGTCGTTTCGTACTTGGTCGTCAGACGCCGTCCGGAAGAACGTGCGCAAATTTCGCTCGTACGCGTTCATCGAGGCCCTTGGTGTTGCGGGCGACGACCGGGAAGGTATCCTTCCGTTTGAACGGCTTGCAAGCGTTGACGATGATCCGGCCGTTTCGGCGGTCGGTGTCGCCGTCGTAGCACATCGGATCGAGCGCCGAAGACCAGCCGCCCTCGATGATGTCGATGTCCTCCCGCGTGTCGACGCGCGTCGACATCGCCCAGATCACCTCGTCGATATTGGTCGGGTCGATGTCGTCGTCGACGACGATCGTCCAGCGGTTGCAATAAGCGCCGGCGAGACAATGCGCGGCCACCATGCCGGCCTGCTTGGCGTGGCCGCCGTAGAGCTGCTTGATCGACACGGTCGTCCAGAAGCGGCTGCCGCCGGCTTCATGCGCCCAGACGCCTTTCACTTCAGGGATGCCGGCTGCTTCGAGCTGGTTCCAGATCGCGCCGCAGCGGTAGCTGCCGAGATAGAAGGTGTTGTCGTTGGGCGGCACGGCCGGGATGGCGCCGAGCAGGATCGGATCGTTTCGGTGCATCATGGTTTCGATGCGGATCGCCGGTTCCGGGCGGCTGTCGCCGGAGTAGTAACCGGTCCATTCGCCGAGCGGGCCTTCCTGCACGAGATCGTTGGGGTGGATGTAGCCCTCGAAGGCGATTTCCGCATTGGCGGGCACCGGCAGGCCGGTCTTGGGCATGTTCATGATTTCGACGGCTTCGCCAAAAATGCCGCCCGCGGCTTCGAACTCGCTCTTGCCGTAGGGGAGTTCGAGGCCCGAGAGCATGAACATCGCCGGATGCACGCCGACCACGACAGCGATCGGGCAGGGCTCGCCGCGCTCATGATATTTCTGCATGATGATGCGGCCATGCTTGCCCGGCGAGATCATCACCGAGGCCACGTTCTTGTCGTGCACCTGCACGCGATAGGCGCCGTAGTTGATCCAGTCGGAATCGGGATCCTTCACGATGACGAGGCACGCCGTGCCGATGAACGGGCCGCCATCGAGCTCGTGCCAGACCGGCGTCGGAATGCGGTGCAGGTCGACATCCTTGCCCTCAAGGATATTTTCGCACAGCGGGCCGCCGTTGACCTGCACGGGCTTGATCATCGGCGCGTCGCGCATGTAGCCCCGCCACCACTGGACGAGATCCAGTTCCGTGCCCTTCGGCGGCAGTCCGAGCGCAACGTTGATGCGCGGCACCGAGGTCAGGATGTTGGCGAGAACGCGCGCGCCCTTCGGGTAGCCGGGCACTTCGTCGAAAAGCACGGCGGGCGCCCCCATCTTGCGCATGAACATGTCGACGATGCCGCCGATCTCTTCCTTGGGTTCGGCGCCGGTAATGACCTTCAGTTCGCCGAGCGCCTCACACTCGGCGAGCCAATCGCGCAGGTCCTTGTTCGCCATGCCTTGCTCCTTGTGCCGGAGTTGCGCGTCTGCCCGAAGGCGCCTGAAATAGGCGCAGGGTGACTGCGAAACGACCGGTGTGCGTTTATTCGTTCACCCCATGCGGCGCTGTAGTCGCTTTGTTTTCAACGCGGTCACGCTGAAAAGTGGGCTGCGCATGCGGGTTTGTCCCAAAAAGTTGACACGCTGTTCGGCCTCTGTAAAGCTATTTTATGCGAGCTGACCTGCTCGCTCCCGCGCGACAATCCGGACATTTCACCTATGCCCGCACTTGAACTCGCCGAGCCTGACTCTCTCGATGAAGCCTTCGCGCTCCTGGCTGACGACGACGCCGTGCGGCCTATGGGCGGCGGCACGGCGCTCATGCTGATGATGAAGGCGCAGCTGTTCAGGCCCGCCAAATTGGTGAGCCTGCGCCGCATCGCCTCGCTGGCGGGCTTCGCCCTGATCGAGGGCGGAACGCACATCCGCATCGGCGCGATGACGACGTTCTCGCAACTCGAACATTCCGAGCTGATCGCCGAGCATCTGCCGGTCGTGACCCAGACCATGAAGACGCTCGCCAATGTGCGCGTGCGCAATGTCGCCAGCGTCGGCGGCAATCTTGCGCATGGCGATCCGCATCTGGACTTGCCGCCCGTGTGGAGCGCGCTCGGCGCCAGCATCCGCATCGAAGGCGCCGGCGTCGAGCGTATCATCGCTGCGGAAGACCTGTTCCTCGGCTATTACGAAACCGCCCTGGCGCAGGGCGAACTCATCACCGACATTCTCGTGCCGCTGCGACCCGGCTGGCGCTTCTTCTACGCCAAGGTGACGACGCGCGCCGAGCACGACTGGCCGGCGCTTGGCCTCTGCGTCGGCGTGCACGCGCAGGGCAGCACGATCGAGAACGTCAGCCTCGTGCTGAGCGCCGCCGTCGACAAGCCGACGCGGCTCACCGGCGCCGAAGACGTTTTGCGCGGCGCCGAACTGTCCGACGCTGCGCTCGAAGCGGCTGCGGACGCAGCGCTGGCGGAAGTCCATATCGAGAGCGACGGGCGCGGATCCGCCGCCTACAAGCGGCAATTGCTGCGCGTGCATCTGGCGCGCGCCGTCCGTCACGTCATGCAGGGGAGCGCCAGCGCATGAGCGCGATCACGCCGCCGCCGTTCGCCAGCCGCTCCCTGCCGCGACTCGAAGCGCGCGAAAAGGTGACTGGGCGCATCGACTACACGCATCACGTCAAGCTGCCCGGCATGATCTACGGAAAGATCTTCCGCACGACCATGCCGCACTCGAAGATCATCAGCGTCGACACCAGCGCCGCCGCGGCGCTGCCGGGCGTCTATCAGGTCGTGACCATCGAGGATA
>JAQGKM010000403.1 GCA_028290125.1 Hyphomicrobiales bacterium
CGCCTCGTCGGCAATCCGATGGAGCCGAAAAGCGCCACCGTCTGCTTCGACGCCGCATCCGGCCGCTAAGACATCTATGCGCCGACGCAGGGCATGACGCTGATGCGCGACAGCCTCGCGACCGGCACGGGCGTGCCGGCGGACAACATCAAGGTTCACGCCAAGGATGTCGGCGGCGGCTTTGGCGTGCGCACCGAGGGCTATTCCGAATATTGCGTGCTGATGCTCGCGGCCCGCATGCTGGAGCGGCCGGTGAAATGGTCGGGCACGCGCGCCGAGACCTTCGTCAGCGACCACCACGCGCGCGCAGCCAAACTGTTTGGCGAACTCGCGCTCGACGCGGACGGAAAATTTCTCGCGCTCGGCGTGAAGTGGATCGTGCATGGCGGCGGCTATCTCTCGCAGGCCGGACCGCTCATCAACACCATGCCGCCGCGCTCGCACATGGCGGGCCTCTATCGCATTCCGCAGCTCTACGGCCGCCACAAGCTGCTGCTCACCAACACGACGCCGACCACCGCCTATCGCGGCGCGGGCCGGCCAAATGTCAGCTATCTACTGGAGCGTCTTGTCGACCAGGCTGCGCTGGAAGCCGGCCGCGACCGCGTCGAACTGCGCCGGCAAAATCTCATTGCGAAATCGGCTTTCCCCTACACCACGGCGGTCGGCGCGGTTTACGATTCCGGCGATCCGGAAGCCATGCTCAACATGGCCGTGAAGGAATCGAACTGGAGCGGCTTCGCCACGCGTCGCGCGCTGTCGCAGCAGAACGGCAAGCTGCGCGGCATCGCGCTGACAATGTTCGTCGAGCCTTCGGGCGCCGGCCGTTCATCGCAGGAAGAAGCCGCCATCAAGTTCGGCGACAGCGGCAATCCCCTGCTCTACTCGACGTCCGGCCCCTCCGGCCAGGGCCACGAGACCGCCTATCCGGAGATCGTCGCGCGCGTGTTCGGCACCGATGCGCTCACCATCGAAAACCGCTCCAGCGATCCCGACGGCCCACCACTCGAAGGCGACGGCACCATCGGCTCGCGCTCGACCATGCTGCAGGGCTCGGCGCTGTTCCGGGCCGCCGAGGAAGTCGTGCGCAAGGGCAAGGAACTCGCGGCGAAGCATCTCGAAGCCAGCGCCGAGGACATCGAGTTCACGCAAGGCCGCTACGCCGTGCGCGGCACCGATCTCTCGGTAGCGCTCTATGATCTCGCGCGCGACAATCCGGGCGTGCTCGATTCCACCGCAGGCCAGAAGATCCACGTCACCTTTCCGGGCGGCGCGCATGTCGCCGAGGTGGAGATCGATCCCGAAACGGGCGAAGTCGCGCTGCTCGACTATGTGGCGGTGGACGATTGCGGCGTGGCGCTGAACCACACGTTGATCGAGGGCCAGGTGCATGGCGGCATCGTGCAGGGCCTCGGCCAGGTGTTCTGCGAGCAATGCGTCTACGATCCGCAAACCGGCCAGCTGGTGACCGGATCGTTCATGGACTACGCCATGCCGCGCGCCAGCGACCTCGTGCACTTGCGCCTGTTCGACCACTCGACGCCCTCGCCCAACAATCCGCTCGGCGTGAAGGGTGTGGGCGAAGCCGGCACCACCGGCGCCGTGCCGACGCTCGCCAACGCAGTCCTCGACGCGCTGCGCCAGGGCGGCGTTGACAAGCTCGACATCCCGTTCACGCCTTCGCGCGTGTGGGAGGCTTTGGCTTCCAAAGCCTGACCTTCATGCGAGCGCAGCGAAGCAATCCACGTGCGCGCCTCTACTCGTTTTGTGAGGCCTCACGACCCCCACCCCTAGCCCCTCCCGGCAAGGGGGAGGGGAAGACCACTCGTCATTTGCAGACACGCCTTTCGATGACACGCGACATGCTTCCCCTCCCCCTTGCGGGGAGGGCGACTCGGGCGATAGCCCGAGCGGGGTGGGGGTCGTGAGGCCTTGCCTGTTTTGAGCAATGCTCGATGGATTGCCGCGTCGCCGCGCTCTTCGCAATGACGAAGCTGGCGCATTGCATCCGCCCGAAACCTGTGGTCCCATCTGTCCCGAGCGGTGCGATAGACACCCGCCGGGAGGAATGACGACATGCGCAAGCAGATGCTGCTGGCGGCGACCCTTGGTTTCATGGGATTCGACGCTGCTTTTGCCGAAACCCTGAAAGTCGCCCTGCCCCAGAAAGGCAATTGGGATACCGGAATCGTCGAATACGGCGTGAAGGCCGGCATCTTCAAGGACGCCGGGCTCGACATCGACATCAGCTACACGGCCGGCGGCGCCGCGACCGTGCAGGCGGTCATCTCCGGCAGCGTCGACGTCGCCATGCAGACGGGCCTGCTCGGCCTGATCGGCGCCTACGCCAAGGGCGCGCCCGTGCGCGTCATCTCCTCGTCCATGACTGGCTCGCCCGACATCTACTGGTATGCGCGCGCCGACAAGGGCATCAAGTCGCTGAAAGACGCGAACGACAAGACCATGTCGTTCTCGGCGGCGGGCTCGTCGAGCCATCTGCTCGGGCTGCCGCTGCTCGAGGCGAACAAGATCAAGGCGTAGCCCACCG
>JAQGKM010000414.1 GCA_028290125.1 Hyphomicrobiales bacterium
GCCGAACTCCGCGTGCATGCGGTGGTCGGCCGTGTCGTCGGCCTTCACCGGCAGAAAGGTCCCGGCGCCGACATGCAGCGTCACGCGCACGATCTGCACGCCGCGCGCCTCGAGCGCCGCCACCAGCTCCGGCGTGTAATGCAGGCCAGCGGTGGGGGCCGCGACAGCGCCGGGTTCGTTGGCGAACAGCGTCTGATAGTCGGCGGCATCCTTCGTATCTTCGGCGCGCTTGCCGGCGATGTAGGGCGGCAGCGGCATGTGACCGAGCGCCATGATGGCGTCGTCGAGCGCCGGGCCGTGCAGCGAGAAATCGAGCAGCACTTCGCCGCCCTCGCCCTTCTCGGCGACATCGGCATGCAACGCGCCGAGCAGGCACGCCGCACCTTCGGCCGCCTCGCCGAACGAGATACGCTCGCCGACATTCAGCTTCTTCGCCGGGCGCACGAAGGCGCGCCATTGATGCGCGCTCTCGCGCTTGTGCAGCATGCACTGAATGCGCGCGACGGCCTCGCCGCGGCGGCGCACGCCGTCGAGCCGCGCGGGAATGACGCGCGTGTCGTTGACGACGAGAATGTCGCCGGGTTGAAGCAGCGCCGGCAAGTCGCGCACGCTGCGGTCAGCAAAGGGGGCGTCGCCCGGCGGCACATGCAGCAGGCGCGCAGAGTCGCGCGGCTCGGCGGGACGCAGCGCTATGCGCGCGTCAGGCAGCTCGAAATCGAAGAGATCGACTTTCACGCCCGACCCCGCGCCGTCATTGCGAGCGAAGCGAAGCGATCCAGAGGCCCCACGCGCGGCGTCTGGATTGCTTCGTCGCTACGCTCCTCGCAATGACGGGACTCATTCAAAACGCGTTTCCATTTCCGCCACGAGCTTCACGATCATGCCGCCGAGGTCGCCCGATGTCAGCAGCAGCACGACGTCCCCGGGCACGACCTTTGTGAAGATGCTTTCGATGTTCGCCGCCTGGTCGTGCCCGAGCCGCACGACCTCGCAGCCCGTCGCAGCGACGCGCTCGGCGATTTCGTCGTAGCTCACCTGGTCGTGCGTGCCTGCGCCATGGTCGGGCGGCGCCGACATGAAGATGCGTTCGGCGCCCTTGAAGACGTCATCGTACCAATGGATTGTCGCGCGATTGCGCCACGAGAAGGTGTGCGGCTCGAACACAATATGCAGGCGACGTCCGGGGAAATGCAGCTCGATGGCGTCGATCGCCGCGCGGGCCTTTTCGCGCGAGGAACCGAAGCCCTCGTAGACAGGCACGGACGATCTCTCGGTCAATTTGTCCATGCGGCGCACCACGCCCTGGAAACTCCCGAAGGCCTTGCGCAGATCGTCTGGCGTCACGAGTCCGAGTTCGAGCAGCATCGCGGCCGCGCCCGCCATGTTCTGCATGTTGTGCGCGCCGAGCAGCGTCGTCTCGAAGCGTCCGAGATCCTGTCCGTGCGCAATCAGAGTGAAGCGACTTGTCTCGCCATAAGCGATGTCGGCAAGATGATAATCGGCGCTGGCGTCTGTCAGCGCGTAAGTCGTTACCTTGCAGCGCGCGCGGCCCGCGACCTTCATCGCGTGAGGCTCGTCCTTGCAGGCGACGAGCAAGCCGTCTTCGGGCATGCGCGAGACGAGCTCGGCGAACGGCTTCTCGTAATCGGCCTGCGTCGGAAAGATGTTCACATGGTCATGCACGGCGGCTGTCAGCAGCACGGTGCGCGCATCGTAGTGCAGGAATTTCGCGCGCGGGTCGGTGTTGCTGGAGGGATATTCGTCGCCCTCGATGACGAATTCGGGCGCCGTCCCGAGCGTCGAATTGCGTCCAAGATTCTTGGGCACAGCGCCGACGAAATATCCGGGATCGCGACCCGCGACGGTCAGCGCCCAGGCAAGCAGGCTCGCGCTCGTCGACTTTCCGTAGGAGCCGACGACGACGAGCGACTTGCGCGCGCGCGCAATGCCGGCCAGCACGTCGGGATAGGAGGTGATCGGCTTGCCGGAAGCGTAGGCCGCCGCAACCTCGACATTCTCCATCGTCAGCTTCGCGTGCTTGCCGATGACGATCAGGTCCGCATTGGCGGGAATGTTTTCGGCGGCGTGAGGCGTCTGCACGCGCACGCCATGGGCGGGCAGCAACACGCTGGCTGGCGGGTAGAACCCCTCGTCCGAGCCGGTGACCTCCCAGCCCTGCATGCGCATCAGCAGCGCGGTGGCGCTCATGCCGATGCCGGCAACGCCGATGAAATGCACGTGCTGGGTCATCAAAGTCTCCACCGCGAATCCAGTTGGCAGACTAGCGGTTTCGGCCGCGCGGCGTCTCGGTTTCGTCATTGCGGGGAGCGCAGCGACGAAGCAATCCATCTGGCGGTCGCCAAGGATGGATTGCTTCGCTTCGCTCGCAATGACGACGTATCAGGAGAGCTTGGCGGAGACGATCTTGTCGGGGTTCTGGACCGGCTCGCCACGCTTCAGCTTGTCGACATTCTCCATGCCGGAGGTGACTTCACCCCAGGCGGTGTACTGCTTGTCGAGGAAGCGCGCGTTGTCGAAGCAGATGAAGAACTGCGAGTTGGCGCTGTCGGGGCTCGCCGCGCGGGCCATCGACACCGTGCCGCGCACGTGCGGGGCGCTGTTGAATTCCTGCTTCAGGTTCGGGTACTTCGAGCCGCCGGTGCCGGTGCCATGCGGGCAGCCGGTCTGCGCCATGAAGCCGTCGATGACGCGGTGGAACACGACGCCGTCGTAAAAACCTTCGCCGACCAGCTTCTGGATGTGGGCGACATGGTTCGGCGCGAGGTCCGGACGCATCTTGATGACGACGGGGCCCTGCGTGGTTTCGAGAGTAAGGGTGGTGCCTTCGGACATCTGGGCCTCCTTGATGGGCTCTTCCGGAATGGGAGGCTTGCAATAACCCATGGCGGTAGGGCCGTAAACCTTGGGGCCGGATGTCGCACAGCCTCGTTACCTGTGCATACCGCCCCTGCTCAGCCTGATCCCGCACCCCATCCGTGCTAATCCCCTGACCTGTTCCACATCCGGAGTGCGTCGGCAGGCATGAGCGCGCATATCGATATTGGCGTCACGGGCGCGCAGAGCCCGGCCCTGATCGATCTGGAGGAGCTCCTCGCCACCCGTCTTTTGGTGCAGGGCAATTCCGGGTCCGGCAAATCGCATCTGCTGCGCCGCCTGCTCGAGCAGAGCGCCGGGCTGGTGCAGCAGGTCATCATCGATCCCGAGGGCGATTTCGTCTCCCTTTCGGAGCGCTACGGCCACGTGGTCGTCGACGCCGCGCAATCCGAGCATGAGCTCGCCGCCATCGCCGCGCGCGTGCGCCAGCACCGCGTCTCGGTGATCCTCAATCTGGAAGGCGTCGAGGTCGACGGCCAGTTGCGCTGCGCCGCGACGTTCCTGAACGGCCTGTTCGAGGCCGAGCGCGACTACTGGTATCCGGTGCTGGTCATCGTCGACGAGGCGCAGCTGTTTGCGCCGGCCGCCGCCGCCGATGCCTCCGACGACGCCCGCCGGCAGAGCCTCGCGGCCATGACCAATCTCATGTGCCGTGGCAGAAAACGCGGACTGGCGGGCGTCATCGCCACGCAAAGGCTGGCGAAACTCGCCAAGAATGTCGCTGCGGAAGCCTCCAATTTCCTGATGGGCCGCACTTTCCTCGACATCGACATGGCCCGCGCCGCCGATCTGCTCGGCATGGAGCGCCGCCAGGCCGAGATGTTCCGCGACCTGCAGCGCGGCGCCTTCGTGGGCCTCGGTCCGGCCATTGCGCGCCGCCCGCTCACCATGCGCATCGGCGCGGTGGAAACATCCGATCGCGGCGGCGCCCCGAAACTGCTGCCGTTGCCCGACGCCAACGAGGATGGCGCGGCGCATGGCCTGATCT
>JAQGKM010000451.1 GCA_028290125.1 Hyphomicrobiales bacterium
CTTGCGCGTCTGTGTCGAAGTGGCCGAGCGCGTCGCGCTGGCGTGCGCCCGTCATGGCGACCAGCCGGAGCTGCTGGCCTGCGGCGAGTCGCTCGCGGCCTGCGCGGCGATCTGCACCGGCATGCCCGAGTTCGACATGGCGGTGGCCTCGGCCGGCGTCGCCCGACCGGGCGTCGGCGCGATCCACTAACGCTTGCTCCCGATGCATTGAAGGCTCACAAGCGGGCGCGCATTCGCTCGTGAGTCCCACATGTTCGCCGGCCATTCCCTGACTGAAATCGCGTTTCTGGCTGCCGCTCTCGCGGGAGCCGGAGCTTTGACAGGCATTCTGGCCGGCGTCTTCGGCGTGGGCGGCGGGGCGCTGATCGTGCCCGTGCTCTACGAGCTGTTCCGCATCCTCGAGGTGCCGGAAGAAACCCGCATGCCGCTGTGTGTCGGGACTTCGCTCGCCGTCATCATTCCGACTTCGATCCGGTCCTTCCGCGCCCATACGGCGCGCGGGGCGGTGGACATGCAGATCCTGCGCGCCTGGATCGTGCCGACGATCGTCGGCGTGCTGGTCGGCAGTTTCGTCGCCCGCTACGCGCCGCCGGCGCTCTTCAAGATCGCTTTCATCACCATCGCGAGCGTCAGCTCGGCCCGGCTGATCTTCAGCCTGAAATGGCGTCTGGGCGACGAGCCCCCGAAAGGGGCGGCGCTGCGGGCCTTCGGCTTCGTCAACGCCTTCCTGTCGGCGCTGATGGGCATTGGCGGCGGCCAGCTCGCGACCATGTTCATGACCTTCTACGGCCGCACCATCCATCAGGCGGTCGCGACCTCGTCGGGTGTCGGCGTGCTGATCTCCGTGCCGGGCGCCATCGGCTTCGTGCTGGCGGGCTGGGACAAACCGTTCCTTCCGCCGCTGTCGCTCGGCTTCGTCTCGCTGATCGGCGTCGCGGCCTTCGCGCCGGTCAGCGTGCTCACCGCGCCGCTCGGCGTGCGCATCGCCCATGCGCTGAGCAAGCGGAAGCTCGAAATGGCCTTCGGCATCTTCCTGTTGCTGGTGTCGATCCGCCTGCTGGTCAGCATGCTGGGGTACTAGGCGTCCGCCTCCGCGGCGCGGGCCTGCGCGAGCCGCGCCATCACGGCGGCGCGCTCCTCCGCGCTCATGAACATCCAGCCGCCGATCTCGGCGCGCGTACGGCCGCAACCCGTGCAGGTCTCGGCGTCGGCGTCGAGCTGGCAGATGTTCACGCAGGGCGAGGCGATGCTTGTCATGCGGCTATCTTTACGGCGCGAGCTGGCTGGCGAGAACCGCCAGAAACAGGATTTCCGCAACTTGTTGCGACGCGCCGGCAATGTCGCCGGTCTGGCCGCCGATCTGCCGGCGCGCGATTTCCGTCATGGCGCCGGCCCCGACCAGCATGGCGACGAGGCCGAGCGCCAGTTTTCCGGGTGGCAGACCAGCGAGCGCGGGCGCCAGGGCGATGAGCGCGGCCAGCACGCCGGCGATGGCGAGTGTCGAAGGCAGGGGCTTTGCGGCCGCCCAGGCCGCGCCATCGGTGCGGGCAGGCGGCAGCAGGTAATGGGGCGTCAGCGCCGCCACCCGCGACGCGGCGTTGACTGCGATCACCAGCAGCGCGGTGCGGGGCGCGCCGAAGGCGCCGACCAGCGCCGCCAGCAGCGACCCGCGCAGGACCAGCGACATGACGAGCGCCGCGCCGCCGAACGTGCCGATGCGGCTGTCCTTCATGATCTCGAGCTTGCGCGCCACGGTCGCGCCGCCGCCCAGCCCGTCGGCGGAATCGGCCAGTCCGTCCTCGTGAAAGGCCCCGGTCGTCAGCAGCAGGGCGGCGAGCGTGAAACCCGCTGCGGGCAGGGGCGGCAGGCCGAGCGCATCCGCCACCACCAGCACCGCGCCGCCGACGGCGCCGATCACCGCCCCGGCGACCGGCAGCATGCGGATCGCGCGGGCGAAGTCGAGCATCGCGTAAGGCGCGGTTTCGAAGGCCAGCACCGGGACGGGCAGGCGCGAGTAGAACCGCAGGCAGGCGAGCAGATCGGCGGCGAGGCGGGCAGGGAGCGCGTTCATGCCGCAACCTTGGCATGAGTCGGCGCCCCGCGGCTTCATTGAGTTCCGGGCCTCAACCGCTTAAACACCGCCAGTCCCAGATAGAGATCCCCATGTCCGCCACCGGCCTCCCCTTCGACGACATCCGCAACCTCTTCCCGCAAATGCCCGAGGCCGCGACCGCCATGGTCGAGGAGGTGCAGGCGCGCGACGCGCAGCTCACCAAACCGGCGGGCGCGCTCGGCCGGCTGGAGGAGATGGTGGAATGGCTCGCCGCCTGGCAGGGCAAGTCGAAGCCGACGATCTTTCGTCCGCTCGTCGCCGTCTTCGCCGCCAACCACGGCGTCGTGCAGCAGGGCGTCAGCGCCTATCCGCCGGAAGTCACCCGCGCGATGATGGAGAATTTTGCCGCCGGCGGCGCCGCGATCAACCAGATCTGCGCGACCTTCGACATCGGCCTGAAGGTATTCGAACTCGCGCTCGACCATCCGACGAAGGACATCACGCAAGAGCCGGCGTTCGACGAAGCCGCCTGCGCGGCGACCTTCGCATTCGGCATGGAGGCGATCGCCGGCGGCGCGGACCTGATCTGCGTCGGCGAGATGGGCATCGGCAATACGACGATCGCGGCGGCGATCTACACGGCGCTCTACGGCGGCAGCGCGGCCGACTGGGTCGGACGCGGCACGGGCGTCGACGATGCAGGTCTCGCGCGCAAGATCGACGCGGTCGAGCGCGCAATCGCGCTCAACGAAGGGCATCTTTCGGATCCGCTGGAAATCATGCGCCGCCTCGGCGGCCGCGAGATCGCAGCGATCGCCGGCGCGATCATGGCGTCGCGCATGGAGCGCATTCCCGTCGTGCTCGACGGCTACGTCGCCACCGCCGCAGCGGCGCTGCTGCATGCGCTCGACGACACGGCGCTCGACCATTGCGTGGCCGGGCATGTGTCGAGCGAAGGCGCGCACGCCGAAGTGCTGCGCCTGATCGGCAAGAAGCCATTGCTAGATCTCGGCATGCGGCTCGGCGAAGGCTCCG
>JAQGKM010000014.1 GCA_028290125.1 Hyphomicrobiales bacterium
CCGCGACGTCGAACTCGCGGTTGCGCACCATGCGGAAGAACGTCTCTTCCACGGGCATGTCGAGATAGGTGAGGTCGATGCCGTCTGGCTTCACGGTCTCGTCGGCGAGCGCGCGCGTGCGGTCGTAGTTCCAGCAGGCGAGCGAGAGATTCAGGCGTGACATGGGCGTTTCCTTGTTGGCTGTTTCATGGGGGCGCAAACCCTCTCCCGGAGGGAGAGGGTGGCCGCAGAGCGGCCGGGTGAGGGGTTGCGGACTCTGTCGGTGAGACGCTAACCCCTCATCAGTCTGCTTCGCAGACAGCTTCTCCCTCAGGGAGAAGCGGGCCGCGCGTGTGGGATGGCCTTATCTCTCAATAAAACTGGTCGTAGTGCACCTGCGACGGCGGGATCTTCTTTTCCACCACCAGACGCATGACCGCTTCCGCCATGGCGGGCGGGCCGGCGAAATAGATTTCCATGTCCTTCAACTTGTCGCCGAACATGTTCGCCGCAATGTCGTGCACGAAGCCGGTGAGGCCCGGCCAGGCGTCGGGCGCGTCGGGGTCGGGCATCGAGATCGCCGGATGATAATGCAGCTCCGAGCCATATCCGCGCAGGTCGCGCAGGATGGGGTCGCCGCAAATATCGCGCGCGGCGCGGCCGCCGTAGATGAAGTGCAATTGCCGGCCCTTCAGCGCTTCGCTCGCCGCCCAGCCGCGCGAGATCGAGATCATCGGCGACAGGCCCGAGCCGCCCGCGAGGCAGAGAATGTCGCGCGGCGCGTCTTCACGCAGATAGGCCATGCCGTAGGGACCATCGAGCCCGATCGTCTCGCCGACCTTGATGGTCTCGAACAGCGCGCCGGTCGCGGCGCCGTTCGGCACGCGCTTGATCTGGAAGTGCCATTCCGTGCCGTCGTCCGTGATGTTGCCCATCGAGTAGGCGCGCACGCCCTCGACGCCCGGCACGCTGAGCAGCGCATACTGGCCGGGCTTGAACATCACGGGCTCCGACAGCTTGAAGCGGAACTCGCGGATGTCATGCGTGTGATCGAGGATTTCCGTCAGCAGGCCTTGCGTCTTTTGCGGCAGGATCACGGGCTTGTAGTGATCGCGCAGCGTCACCTTGATGGTGCAGTCGCCGTGCGGGTTCGCCTGGCAACCGAGCCAGCGCTTGCGCTGCTTGTCGCGCTCCGTATAGGCAGGGCTGTCCTTGCGCTCGTGCTCGACTTCGCCCTCGACGAGTTCGAAGCGGCAATTGCCGCAAGAGCCGACATTGCATTCATACGGGAAGGCCAGACCGGCGCGTAGCGCCGCGCGCAGGATGGTGTCGTCATCCGCGCAGGTGAAGGTCGTGTTTCCGCCCGTGATCGTGATCTGTTTCATCTTCTTGGTCGCCCTTGCGTATGGGGTTCTTGAATGCGGTCAGGACCCGTTGAGGGAATTATACCCGAGCCGCGCTGAAATGGTGCGCGCCGCATCGACGACAAGCGGCGCGAACCGCGCCAGCGCCTCGTCGGAGATGCGCTGCATCGGACCCGCAAGCCCGATCGCCGCGACGACGCGGCCGTTGGCGTTGCGGATCGGCGCCGCCACCGAGCGCATGCCGAGTTCGCTCTGCTCGTCCTCGGTCGCATAGCCCGCCGCGCGCACCTCGTCGAGCGCGACGCGGATCTGGCTCGCGTCGATCACGGTCTTGGGCGTGCGCGGCACGAGCCTGCGGGCGAGCGCCTCGTTGACCACGTCGGCCGGCTGGAACGCCAGCATGGCGCGGCCCTCGGCCGTGCAGAAGGCCGGTTTGCGGGCGCCGAGATCGGCGCGCATGCGGATCGCGTGATTGCTCTCGAGATTGAGCACGAAGACGATGTCGGGCCCTTCGAGGATCGCCAGATGGACCGTCTCGCCGGTCGCCTCGCGCAGATGGAAGAGGAAGGGCCTGGCGTCGGTCGCGACATTCATGCGCTGGCGCACGAGCGCGCCGAGCCCGAACAGCGACATGCCGAGCCGATACTTTTCCGTCTCGGGATTCTGCTCGAGCAGGCCTTCCGACACCAGCGTCGAGGCGAGCCGGTAGACCGTGCTCTTGGCGACGCCGAGGCGGCGCGACAGGCTCGTGACGCCGATCTCGGCCTCGCCTTCGGAGAAGCTCTTCAGCAGGCGCACCGCCATGGCGACGGAAGACAGCCGCGTCGGCTCGGGCCGCTTGGGCTTCGCTGAAACGGCCTTTGCTGGCGCAGCCGTCTTCGCGGGCGCGGCGGCCCGTTTTGGCTTGGTCAGTGTCGCCATCTTGTCCGCCATGTTGCGCTCGCGCTCGCGTCAGACTTCGATGAACACCGTATCGTTATCGACCTTGGTGACGTAGGTTTTCACCGGGATCATGCACGGCGGATCGACGACTTCGCCGGTCTTGATGTTGAAGGAGCCGTTGTGGAAATCGCACTCCACGACGTCGCCGCAGATCGGGCCTTCCGAGAGGGAGCCGGGACCGTGCGTGCAGAGGTCGTCGATGACGTAGAAGGCGCCGTTCAGATTGAAAACGGCAAGCACGAGATCGCCGGTCTCGACCTTGATCGCCGCGCCCTCATCGACGTCGGAGGTCTTGCACAATTCAATCCGTTCGGACATTTCGGGCTCCTCGTTGACGCCCCTCGGCGCCTGATGTTAGGAAGATTGCAGGTCGGCTGCGGAACAGCGTTCCGTATGAAGGAACTGGCCGGTTAGATAACAAGTGTCCTGACAGTGGTCAACGCCCGGCGCTCCGCTAAATGAGAGCATGCCGGCAGAGCAAGCGCCGCTGATCGGGAAGAGCATCGGGAGCCCACATGCTTAAGCTAGAACAGAACGAACTCGTCACGCAGACAGGCCCGGGTACGCCTATGGGCGACCTGTTCCGTTGCTCCTGGCAGCCCATTCTGCTGTCGGAAGAGCTGCCGGAAAACGACTGTCCGCCGGTGCGCGTGAAAGTGCTCTCCGAGCGCCTCGTCGCTTTCCGCGACTCCGAAGGCAAGCTCGGCCTGATCGACGAATTCTGCGCCCATCGCGGCGTCTCGCTGTGGTTTGGCCGCAACGAGGAATGCGGCCTGCGCTGCCCCTATCATGGCTGGAAGTTCGACACGTCGGGCCAGTGCGTCGATGTCCCCTCCGAGCCCGCCGAATCCGGCTATGCCGCCAAGATCAAGCTGAAGTCCTACCCGCTCATCGAGAAGGGCGGCGTGCTGTGGACCTACATGGGTCCCCCGGAGCGCCAGCCGTCCGAGCCGGAGTGGGAATTCGCCAACGTGCCCCTGAACCAGAGCTTCACCACGAAGCGCCTGCAGGAAAACAACTGGCTGCAGGCGATGGAAGGCGGCATCGATTCGAGCCACGTTTCCTTCCTGCATCGCGGCGATCTCAATAACGATCCGCTGTTCAAGGGCGCGGCCGGCAACAAGTACAATCTCGCCGATTCGAAGCCGGTCTTCGAAGTCGTCGAGGCGCCGGGCGGCCTGTTTATCGGCGCGCGTCGCAATGCTGAAAACGGCAGCTATTACTGGCGCATCACGCCTTGGGTCATGCCGTCCTTCACCATGGTGCCGCCGCGCGGCGACCATCCGGTGCACGGCCACTTCTGGGTGCCGATCGACGACGAGAGCTGCATGGCCT
>JAQGKM010000030.1 GCA_028290125.1 Hyphomicrobiales bacterium
AAGACGTCCGGCGAATGAGGCTACGGAAATGAAAGAGCGCACGCTTCATATCAGGATCGAGAGCACCGATGAGCTGTTCAATCGCGCTCGCGCGGTTGCACGAAAGATCGACAAGGGCGAACACCGAACCAATGGCGAGCACCTGTCCTTCACGGATATGCAAACCTATCTCGCGTCACTCACACCCAAGAGACTGGAACTGCTCGCGGCCTTGAACAAGAGCGGCCCTTTGTCCATTCGCGCGCTCTCCAAGGTGATCGAGCGCGACTACAAGAGCGTCCATCAGGATGCGAAGATACTCATGGAGCTGGGCCTCATCATCAAGCGCGATGACGGCCTGATCGAGGCGCCGTACGACCGGATCATCAGCGACATTCGGATGGCGGCCGCCTGAGCCGCTTACCGCGCGCTGCTCCAGACCTGAAATGGTCGGGCGAAGGCCGCGCGTCGAGCGCGGCCTTCCTTTTACACCAGCCGGCTTTGCGCCTTGGCCGCCGCGATGAAGCTCGCGAACAGCGGGTGTGGCTCGAAGGGGCGCGATTTCAGCTCGGGGTGGTACTGCACGCCCACGAACCACGGATGATCGGCGAATTCGACCGTCTCGGGCAACAGGCCGTCCGGCGACGTGCCGGCGAACACCATCCCGTTGGCCTCCAGCACCTCGCGGTAGCGCATGTTCACCTCGTAGCGGTGACGATGGCGCTCGGAGATCTCGGTCGCGCCGTAGATGCCGGCGATCCGCGAGCCTTCCTTCAGCGACGCCGCGAAGGCGCCGAGCCGCATCGTGCCGCCGAGATCGCCGCCTGACGCGCGCGTCTCCAGCTCATTACCGCGCATCCACTCGGTCATCAGACCGACGACCGGCTCCTTGCAGGGGCCGAACTCGGTCGAGTTGGCGTCCTTGATCCCCGCCAGCGAACGCGCCGCTTCCACAACCGCCATCTGCATGCCGAAACAGATGCCGAAATACGGCACCTTGCGCTCGCGCGCGAAGCGCACCGCCTGGATCTTGCCTTCCGCGCCGCGCTGACCGAAGCCGCCGGGCACGAGGATGCCGTGCACATGTTCGAGATGGGGCGCGGGATCGTTGGTCTCGAAGATTTCGGATTCGATCCAGTCGAGATTGACCTTCACGCGGTTGGCGATGCCGCCATGCGCGAGCGCTTCGATCATCGACTTGTAGGCGTCCTTCAGCCCCGTGTACTTGCCCACGATCGCAATCGTGACTTCGCCTTCGGGATTGTGGATGCGCTCGGTCACGGCGCTCCAGCGGCTCATGTCCGGCTTCGGCGCCGGCTCGATGCCGAAGGCCGCCAACACTTCGCGGTCGAGGCCGGAGTCATGATACGCGCGCGGCACGTCATAGATGGTCCCGACGTCGCGCGCTTCGATCACAGCCGTCTCGCGCACGTTGCAGAAGAGAGCGAGCTTGCGCCGCTCTTCCAGCGGGATCTCGCGATCCGAGCGGCAGAGCAGGATGTCGGGCTGTATGCCGATGGAGCGCAGCTCCTTCACCGAATGCTGCGTCGGCTTGGTCTTCAACTCGCCGGCGCTCGGGATGTAGGGCATCAGCGTGAGATGGACGTAGATCGCGTGGCCGCGCGGCAGGTCGTTGCCGAGCTGGCGGATCGCCTCGAAGAACGGCAGGCCCTCGATGTCGCCCACCGTGCCGCCGATCTCGACGAGCACGAAGTCGACGCCGGCATTGCCCTCCAGCACGAATTCCTTGATGGCGTTGGTGACGTGCGGGATGACCTGCACGGTGCCGCCGAGGTAATCGCCGCGGCGCTCCTTGGTGATGATGTCCTGGTAGATGCGACCGGTCGTGATGTTGTCGGCGCGGCGCGCGGGCGTGCCCGTGAAGCGCTCGTAGTGACCGAGATCGAGATCGGTTTCAGCCCCGTCGTCGGTGACGAAGACCTCGCCATGCTGATAGGGCGACATCGTGCCCGGATCGACATTGAGATAGGGGTCGAGTTTACGCAGGCGAACCGTGTATCCACGGGCCTGAAGGAGTGCTCCGAGGGCCGCAGACGCAAGCCCCTTGCCGAGCGATGACACCACGCCGCCGGTGATGAAAATGTACCGCGCCATGGGAGTCGAGACCTATCCTGTTCGCCGCCGTCCGGAAAGCCAAAAATGCTGCCGGGGAGGCATGATCCACAAAGCTTCAGCATTCGTCATGGCGAGCGGAGCGACGCCTCCATCCAAAAGGCTTGCCGTCGGATGAATTGCTTCGTCGCCAGCTCCTCGCAATGACGAATTGGAGCCCACAAAAAAGGGCCGGAAGATCCGGCCCCTTGTTTAGTCCATTACTGGCCCGGGCGAGGCGCCTCGGGGGCGGCCGGAGCCGCTGGCGCTGCGGGCGCCTGCTGGTCGATTCGCTTGAGCTGGTCGAGCAGGTCGCCGCCGGCGGGAGCCGACTGACCCGGCGCGACACGGTCGAGCACCGACGTCGGCGCGCGGCCCCAGTTGGCGAGCAGCGTGAGGCCGATCGACGTGATGAAGAAGATCGTCGCGAGAATCGCCGTCGCGCGTGTGAGCGCATTGGCCTGGCCACGGCCCGTCATGAAGCCGCCGCCGCCGCCGATGCCGAGCGCGCCGCCTTCGGAACGCTGCAGGAGAACGACCGCGACGAGCGCGATGACCACCATCAGGTGGACGACGATGAGAACGGTTTGCATGGACTCGAAGCTTCCATCGTGGAGGCGCGGACCGCAGTCAGCGCCGGGATTGCAGGCGTCTTACATCAGGCGCGCCGCCGGGTCTATCCCGGAGGCTGCACAGCTTTGCGAGCGGTGCGACGCTCAGGCCTTGTAGGCGGCCGCAATGCCGAGAAAATCCTTCGCCGTGAGGCTCGCGCCGCCAACCAGCGCACCGTCGACATCCGCCACGCCCATCAGTTCGACGGCGTTGGAGGGCTTTACGGAGCCGCCGTAGAGCAGACGGACGCCTGCGCCATCTGCGCCGCCGAGCTCGAGCGCGCGCTTGCGCAGGAAGGCGTGGACCTCGGCGACATCCTGCGCCGTCGGCGTGAGGCCTGTGCCGATCGCCCAGATCGGCTCGTAGGCGATCACCAGCGTCGCGGCGGTGGCGCCCGACGGCCACGACTCCTCGACCTGCTGGCCGACGACGGCAAGCGTCTCCCCTGCCCGGCGCTGCGCCTCGCTTTCGCCGACGCAAACGATGGCGATCAGACCGGCGGCGATCGCCGCCTCTGCCTTGGCGCGCACCTCTGCGGATGTCTCGTGATGATCGGTGCGGCGTTCGGAATGGCCGACGATGACGTAGGTCGCGCCGACGTCTTTCAGCATATGGGCCGAAATATCGCCTGTGTGCGCGCCGCTGGGCTTGGCGTGGCAATCCTGCCCGCCGATCGCGAGATCCGCCCCCTTGGCGAGTTCAACCGCCAGACTGACGAGCGTAGCAGGCGGGCAGATCGCAGCCTCGGCGCGCCCGAACCCTCCGGCCATGACGCCGTCTCGAATCGCCGCAAGTTCGGGAAGCGAGGCTTTCAGGCCATTCATCTTCCAGTTTCCGGCGACAAGCGGACGCGGACGGTTGGTCATGGATCAGGGCTCCTGAGAAAGTGACGTCCCGCGTTTAGCAGACCGCCCAATCTCTTCCAACTCGGAAGCCCGGACGAATTGTTCCGCAGAGGTCCCGGCCGGCGCGTGCGGGTAAAAGAGCGGCCCGCATTGCGCGGGCCGCTCTTCATTCCATTTGGACGGATCAGAATCCCAGCCTGATCTATCCGCGCAGACCCTGGCCGATGAAGCCGCCGCCTGAGGCGGAAACGCCGGCCGTATATTCGATCTGCCCGGACAGGTTGCCGTCACCCTTCGCCTTGAGGCCCACGGACCCTGTGAGCGCACCGTGACGCGCCGCGCCGACACCGAGGTTGTAGTTGGTCGTCGGGTCAGCCGCGTAGCTCACGACTTGCGTCAGGTCACCGCCGAAGTCGTATCGATATTCGAGCCGCATGGTCGGCGAGACTGTCCCGGCGCCATTCGGGATGTCGTACTGACCTCTGATGCCCACAGCGACCGATTCCGAAGAGACATTCGTCTTGGCGAAGGCAAGCGCCCAGACCTGATCGCCCTGTTCCGTATACTGGCCGAGCCAGGCATGACTGAAGTCGAACCGCCCGTAGGGTGCGAATTTCACCGCGCCGGACCTCTGCTCCCAACTCGTCGAGAGCGAACCGAAGAGCATCGAACCATCGCGTGAGCCGGTCAGCAGTCCGGTCGCATTGGCGTCAAACCGGGCCGATTTGAAGCGAATGCTGCTGTAGCCGAGAAGACCATCGACGAAGACGCCGTCGCCGAGATTGAGCGAGCCGTAACCCGTCGCCGACAAGGCGTTCGCCTTGTTTTTGGAGCCCTGCTCGTCAACCTTGCTCGAGTCGGTGTACGCGCCGAAGGAGATGCCAGCCTTGAACGAGTCGAAGACCTTGGCGTCGATGCCGACGGCCACCGATTGGGCGTTCGTCCGGGTCTTGTTCGGCGCGCCCTCGATCTTCTCGAGGCCCGTCGTGATGGCGCCGGAGGTCCAGACCGCGAAGTCCGGGCCGGCGATCGCCTTCAGGCTCCCGCGCGGTTCGCCGCGTCCAGCGGCCTTGTCGAGAGCATTGGACGCCAGCGGACGACCGGCCCCGTCGATGGTCGAAACGGGATCGACCGGGGAATAAGCGGTGGCTCCCCGCGGCATGATGACGGAAATCCCGTTCACGAAAGCCGGGACGTCCTCATGCAGCGCTTCCAGGCGGGTGGAGACGGTCTGGGTGGTGAGCGTCGAGATGGCTCGCGCCGTCATCGCATGCTGCGTGACGATGGCGCGGACCTTGGCGTCGCCCGCCGGGTTCGGCTTCGAAACCGACACGGTCACGTCCGCCGTGGCGGCGCCGTATGTGGCGTCCGCGGCCTTCGTGGCCCTGATCGTGCAGGAACCGGCCGCAAGACCTGTCACGCTGTTGCCCGCCAGCGAGCAGGCGCTCTGGACCGAGGTGAAAGACCAGGTCACCGCGCCCGTGCCGCTGCCACCCGTCACCGAGAGCGTTGACGTCCGGCTCACCAGAATGCTTGCGGGCGTCGCCACCGCAGTCAGAGCCGCCTGTGTCGCGCGCCCGACCGAGACGTTCACCGTCGCGGTCGTAACGCCATAATTGGCGTCAGCAGCCTTGGTGGCCGTAATGGTGCAGGTCCCGACCCCTATGCCGGTCAGGGTAGCTCCACTCAGCGAGCAGAAGGACCCGCCCGAAGTCACCACCCAGGACACCGCGCCCGTACCGCTGCCGCCCGTGGTCGAGAGCGCCGTCGTTCCATTATAGGCGATGCTCGAAGGTGTCGCGACGGCGACCAGGGTCGATTGGGCGCCCAGCCCGACGGTGATGTTCACGGTCGCGGTCGCAACATTGTAGTTGGCGTCGGCCGCCTTGGTGGCAGTGACCGTGCAGGTCCCGACGCCCGTGCCGGTCAATGTGGTTCCACTGATCGAACAGAACGATCCGCCCGTAGTCACGGCGTAGGATACGGCGCCTGTGCCGTTGCCGCCCGTGGTAGTAAGCGCCGTCGTCCCGTTATAGCCGATGCTTGCAGGGGTGGCGACAGCCACCAGAGTCGACTGTGCAGCCGACCCGACCGTGACGTTCACCGTCCCGGTCGCAACATTGTAGTTGGCGTCAGCCGCCTTCGTGGCCGTGACGGTGCAGGTCCCGACGCCCGTGCCGGTCAATGTGGTTCCGCTGATCGAACAGAACGTTCCGCCCGAAGTCACTGCGTAGGACACCGCGCCCGTGCCGTTGCCGCCCGAAGTCGAGAGCGCCGTCGTCGCGTTATAGGCGATGCTTGCAGGAGTGGCGACAGCCACCAGGGCCGACTGTGCAGCCGACCCGACCGTCACATCCACCGTCGCGGTCGCAGCATTATAATTTGCGTCAGCCTCCTTGGTGGCCGTGACCGTGCAGGTCCCGACGCCCGTGCCGCTCAGCGTCGTGTCGTTGATCGAGCAGAACGCGCCGCCCGCCGTCACTGCATAGGACACCGCGCCGTCTCCGTTGCCGCCCATGATCGTCAGCGACGTCGCACCACCATAGGTGATGCTGGACGGCGACGCGGATGCGTTCAACGTCGCCTGCGCGCCCTTGCCGACCGTGAAGGTCTGGGGGACCTGCGCCGCCGCAGAATAATTGGCGTCGCCCGCCTGGTCGGCGTTCAGGGTGCAGGTTCCGGCGGCGACGAAGCTGACGGTCGAGCCTGAAATCGTGCAGACCCCCG
>JAQGKM010000070.1 GCA_028290125.1 Hyphomicrobiales bacterium
ATCGCGAGATCTCCGCGAAGCCGCGCGCAACGAGCGCCGCGCCGGCGCTGGCGCCAAGACCGCGTCCCTCGGCGATGCCGCACGCGATCGCGAGCACGTTCTTGGCGGCGCCGCCGATCTCGACGCCCCGCACGTCGGGCGAATGATAGAGCCGCAGCGTGTGAGTGCCGAGCGCATCCGCGAGAGCCTTGGCGATCGCCTCGTCGGACGCGGCAAGCGTCACGGCCGTCGGCAGGCCGCGCGCGACATCGTCGGCGAAACTCGGGCCCGACAGGATGGCGACGGGTTGCCCCGGCAGGCATTGCGCAACGACGTCGCTCATCAGGAAATCCGTGCCGCGCTCGATGCCTTTCGCGCAAACGACGACGGGCGCGTCCGGCGCGATCAGGCCGGAAAGCCGCGTCGCCAGATCGCGCATGGCCTGCGCGGGCGCCACCGCCAAAATGATTTCGGCCCCGGCGACAGCCGTCGCCAGATCTGCTTCCGGCGCAACGCTTTCCGCAAGCACGACGCCCGGCAACCGACGGCGGTTCTCGCGCTCGCGCGCCATCTCGGCGACATGCGCGCCATCGCGCGCCCACAGCACGACGTGGCGGCCGGCGCGCGCCGCCGCCGCATTGGCGAGCGCCGTGCCCCAGGCGCCGGCGCCCAGCACCGCGATCTTTCGAGCCTTCACGAGATCTCTCATCACGCCTTGCCGTTGTGGACGCGCTCGGCGTCGGCGTCGAGCGGCCAGCGCGGCCGCGCCGCGAAATCCATGCCGTCCGTCAATCCGAGCCGCAGCCGCTCGATGCCCGCCCACGCGATCATCGCGCCATTGTCGGTGCACAGCACCGGCGGCGGCGTGACGAGATGCAGGCCGCTCTCGCCGCAAAACCGCGACATGGCGCGACGAATGGCGCCGTTGGCCGCGACGCCACCGGCGACGACCAGCGCCGACGGGTCGCCCTCCTGTTGCCGGAACGCCTTCAAGGCGTTGCGGATGCGATCGATGATGACGTCGACGACGGCCGCCTGGAACGACGCGCAGATGTCGGCGACGTCGCCGGGGCGCAGCGGCGCGATGCGTTCGGCTTCGAGCCGGACAGCCGTCTTGAGGCCCGACAGCGAGAAGTCGGCGCCGGGACGTCGCAGCATCGGACGCGGAAAGGCGAAGCGTTGCGGATCGCCGGTCGCGGCCTGCTTCTCGACCTGCGGACCGCCCGGATAGGGCAGACCCAGCATCTTCGCCACCTTGTCGAAGGCCTCGCCGATCGCATCGTCGATGGTGGTGCCGAGGCGCCGGTAGTCGCCGACGCCGCGCACGGCGATCAGCTGCGTGTGGCCGCCCGAAACCAGCAGCAGCAGATAGGGAAAATCGATGCCGTCGGTCAGCCGGGCGGTCAGCGCATGCGCCTCCAGGTGATTGACGGCCATGAATGGCTTCTGCGCGGCCAGCGCCAGCGCTTTGCCGAAGGTCAGTCCGACGATCACGCCGCCGATCAGCCCCGGCCCCGCCGCCGCCGCCACGCCGTCGAGATCGGCGAGCCGCAATCCGGCGCGCGTGAGGGCGCGCTCGACGAGGCGGTCGATGACGTCGACATGCGCACGCGCGGCGATTTCCGGCACGACGCCGCCATAGGCGGCGTGTTCAGCGATCTGGCTCATCACTTCGTTCGACAGGACTTCGCCGCCGCCGCGCCCGGACATCCGGACGACCGACGCTGCGGTCTCGTCGCAAGTGGTTTCGATTCCGAGGACGCGCATGGGTTCTTTGATCAAGGCGAGAGGAGCCGGGCCGGACTTTCGCAGCCTGCACCGACACCCTATAGTCCCGCCCGAAGAAGTTGCAAATTCCGAGGATTATATGGGCGACCGCCCCTGGTTGAAAATCGGCACGCGCGGCAGCCCGCTGGCGCTGGCGCAGGCTTACGAAACGCGGCGCCTGCTCGCCGCTGCGCATGACATGCCGGAAGATGAGATCGAGATCGTCGTCCTCAAGACGACGGGCGACATGATCCTCGACCGCGCGCTGTCGGAAGCCGGCGGCAAGGGGCTGTTCACGAAGGAGCTCGACATCGCGCAATTGAACGGCGAGATCGACATCGCCGTGCACTCCTCCAAGGACCTGCCGACGCTGCTGCCGGACGGGCTGGAAATCGCCGGCTTCCTGCCGCGCGAGGACGTACGCGACGTCTTCATCTCGCCGCGCGCCAGAAGCCTGCGCGAATTGCCGGAGGGCGCGCTCGTCGGCACCGCGTCGCTCCGCCGGCAGGCGCTCGTGAAGAAGATTCGTCCCGACCTTCGCGTCGGCCTGTTGCGCGGCAATGTGCAGACGCGCCTCGCCAAACTCGAGAGCGGCGAATGCGACGCGACGCTGCTGGCGCTCGCCGGGCTGAAGCGTCTCGGCCTCACCGACCACGCGACCGAAATTCTCAGCGAGGACGACTTCCTGCCGGCCGTCGGACAGGGCGCCATCGGCATCACGGTGCGCAGCGACGATCACGAAACCCACGTGCGGCTGGGCGCCATCATGCATCCCGCAACCGGCTATGCGCTGTCCCTCGAGCGCGCCTATCTGCGCGTGCTCGACGGCTCCTGCCGCACGCCGATCGCCGGCCTCGCCAAGGTCGACGGCCAGAACGTCACGTTCCGCGGCCTGATCATGCGCGCCGACGGATCGGAAACCTACGAAACGCGTGTGTCGGGATCGGTGGAGGACGTCGACCGGCTCGGCGTGCAGGCCGGGCAGGATCTGCTCGCGCGTGCGCCGGCGGACATCCTGGCGCACTGAGCCATGCGCGTCCTCCTCACGCGGCCCGAGGCGGATGCAAGGCGCAGCGCGGCGCGACTGGCGACGCTCGGCCATGAGCCGGTTCTCGCGCCGCTGTTCGAGATCGTGCCGACAAGCGCGACGCGCCCCGCCGGCGCGTTCGACAGGCTCCTGGCGACCAGCGCGCACGCCTTCGACCATCTGCCCGACATCGACGATCTGGCGCCGCTCCGGATCGATCTGGTGGGAGCCCGCACGGCCGATGCCGCTCGCGACGCTGGCTTTGCAAAGACCGGCATAACGGCGCCGGACGCAAAGGCACTGGCGATCGCCATCGCGCGCGAACGGACGCCGCCGCAGGACTTCCTCTATTTCGCGGGTCGCGAACGGCGCCCCGACCTCGAGGCGGGCCTCGCCGCGCTTGGCCACAGGATCACGCCCTGGATCGTCTACGAGACGCGCGAATCGGAGGCTGCCGCCGCGCATCTCGCCCACGTCTGGCAGGCGCAGGACATCGACGCGGTCCTGCATTTCTCGCCGCGGAGCGCGGCGCTGTATGTGGCGCTCGCCGAACAAGCCGGGCTGCTGACGCGCGCCCTCACGCCCCTGCAGGTCGCGATTTCCCCGCGTGCGGCGCAACCGCTGAACGGCGCCGCAGATGTGCGGATCGCCGCGACGCCGGACCTCGACGGCCTGCTCGCCTGCCTTTGAACAGGGGCTTGCCGTCCCCCGAAACTCCCGTATCGTGACGACATAAAAATAAACACCGGGAGGAAGCTTATGCGTATGTTCCTGGCGCGCCTTGCGGGCGTGGCCGCTC
>JAQGKM010000093.1 GCA_028290125.1 Hyphomicrobiales bacterium
GTGACGACGCTGGCCGGCGTGCATCTCGGCCTGCTGCGCTACGACCGTCGCCGCGTCGATGGTCTCTGGATGTCGGGCGAAGAAATCGACGGAGCGCTCGACCTGCTGCGCGCCATGAGCTACGACGAGCGGGTCGCCAATGGCTGTATCGGCGCGGAGCGGGCGGATCTCGTCCTTGCCGGCTGCGCCATTCTGGAAGCGATCCGCCAGGCCTTTCCGGCCCGGCGCGTGCGCATTGCCGATCGTGGCCTGCGCGAGGGCATTCTTGCCGAGCTGATGAGCGCCGACGGTGTCTGGCGCGATGGCGACAAAGGACGAGAGCAGCGGCGATGACAGCCAAGAAAATCACCGGCGGCGGGCGCGAAGGCTCGCTGAAGGTGCGGGTCAAGACCGCCAAGAAGCGTACGATCTCCTCGACCCTGTGGCTGCAACGCCAGTTGAACGACCCTTATGTGCTGCAGGCCAAGAAGGACGGCTGGCGGTCGCGCGCCGCCTACAAGCTCATCGAGATGGACGAGCGCTACCATCTCCTGAAGCCCAACCAGAAGATCGTCGATCTCGGCGCCGCGCCGGGCGGCTGGTCGCAGGTCGCCATCAAGAAGGTCGGCGGCAAGGGCCGGGTGATCGGCATCGACCTGCTCGACATCGATCCCATTCCGGGCGTCGAATTCACCGTCATGGATTTCCTCGACGACGATGCGCCCGATCGCCTGAAGGCGACGCTGGGCGGCCTCGCCGATGGCGTGCTGTCCGACATGGCCGCCAACACCACCGGCCACAAGAAGACCGATCATCTGCGCATCGTCGCGCTGGCTGAACTCGCAATCCATTTCGCCACCGAGGTGCTGGCCCCGGGCGGCTTCTTCATGGCGAAAGTGTTTCAGGGCGGCACGGAAAACGAGCTGCTCGACATTCTGAAGCGCGGTTTCAAGACCGTGCGGCACGTCAAGCCGGAGGCGAGCCGCGCCGGCTCGGCGGAGCTTTATGTGCTGGCGACGGGCTTCAAGGGCCGCGCCGCCACCGCCGAGGAGTGACGCTCACTCGCGTGTGTCGCCGCGCAGCGCGTCTGCGACGCGGCGCACGCACTGGCGTCGCTCGGGCGAGTCGGGCGCCAGCATCCGGCAGCGGTCCTGGGTCGAGCGGTTGAGCCGCGCATAGGTCTCCTCGTCGAGGCCCCACAACAGGCGCTCGCGCATGCTCGTGCGGCAGGTCTCACGCTTGTGCATGTCGGCCAGCGAGCGCATGTCGTCCTCGCGCCCGCATTGCTGCTCCAGAGCGGCCTGGCGGCGCCGCAGTTCGAAGCTGCTGATCCCATATTGCGCGGCTTCCTGTCCGGTGCGGAATTCGTCGTACGCGGGGTCGACGCCATTCAGCCCGATCCGGCGCGCGTCCGGCGCGGACAGCACGCGCATCTCGCCCGGCGGGACGGCGACCATCACGCGCAGCACGTCGTCGGAGATGTTCATCTCGAAGAGATAATCGACGATCAGTCGCAACATCCTCTTGTAGCGCGCATCGGCCTCGGCAAAGACGTTCGTGTCGGAATAGGCGAAATAGGGACGGTGCAACCCGATGCCCGCCAGCTTGCGCTCGACACCGCCCATGGCTGCGAAGACGCAGGCGGAATGACAGGGGCCCGCAGATTGGATCGTGCCGGTGCGCTTGCGGATCTCGCGGCCGATCGCCATCGCGGCCTGCAGGTCGCCGCCGGTGCTCTGGATGCTCACGACGGGCCGCAGCCAGGCGCCGACGCGCTTCTGTTCGAGTTCGAGCAGCGACGCGAAGGAACGCGCCGTCTCGGCCGTGATCGCGCCTTCGATCGACAGATGCACGGGGCAGCCGGGGCGGCCACGCGTTTCACAGATCTCGTTGAGCTTTACGTTGCCGGGAGCGCCGGGCATCTGCGCAGACGCGGCGTTCGCCCAAGCCAGGGCGATGACCAGAAAAGCGAGCAAAGCGCGCACGAAAACTCCTGAAGCACTGCATTTATTTAGGCGCGGAAAAAGGTGCGCTGCCCGGGATCCTGAAATGGGGCGAGCCCGGGCTGCGCAGTGTTTCGGTCCTGATCGCTCCGGTCAAGTTGCCGCAAGGGCGCCCCGCGAGGGGAAGCGTGCTGGCTGCGACGTCGTTGCGGATCAGTTGACGCTTTGCCAGTCGTCACAGCCGTGATATTGGCCGCTGCCAACCTCAGTCGGCGCCGATTCCCGCAGGATCCGGCGCTGAAGCCCTTTTTCAGGAGTTGGCGCCATGATCCCCACAGCCCGCATGACCTTCGTCGAGGCGCTGACGTTCGACGACGTGCTGCTTCGCCCCGGCCACTCGACCGTCATGCCGAGCGGGGTCGACCTGACGACGCGCTTCACCCGCACCATCAACCTCAACATTCCGATCGTCTCGTCGGCGATGGACACCGTGACCGAAGCCCGGCTCGCCATCGCCATGGCGCAGGCCGGCGGCATCGGCGTCATCCACCGCAACCTCGAGCCGGAAGAGCAGGCCGAGGAAGTCCGCAAGGTGAAGCGCTTCGAGAGCGGCATGGTGGTGAACCCGATCACCATCTTCCCGGACGAGACGCTGGGCGACGCCCTCGCGCTGATGCGCCATCACGGCATTTCGGGCATTCCGGTGGTCGAGCGTGGCGTCGATTCCAAGCCCGGCAAGCTGGTCGGCATTCTGACGAACCGCGACGTGCGCTTTGCCGACAATCCCTTCCAGCCGGTCTCCGAACTGATGACCAAGAAGGTCATCACGGTCGCCGAGGGCGTGAGCCTCGACGAAGCGCGCCGCATGCTGCACCAACACCGGATCGAGAAGCTGCTGATCGTCGATGACGAGTACAAGTGCGTCGGCCTGATCACCGTGAAGGACATGGAGAAGGCGACCCTTCATCCAAACGCCTGCAAGGATCCGAAGGGACGCCTGCGCGTCGCGGCGGCCTCCACGGTCGGCGACAAGGGCTACGAGCGCGCGATTCAGCTGGTCGACGCGGGCGTCGATTGCCTCGTCATCGACACCGCGCATGGGCACTCGCAGCACGTGCTCGACCAGGTCGCGCGCATCAAGCGCGAGTTCGGCAACATTTCGATCGTCGCCGGCAACATCGCGACGGGCGACGGCGCCAAGGCGCTGATCGACGCGGGCGCCGACGGCATCAAGGTCGGCATCGGCCCGGGCTCGATCTGCACGACGCGCATCGTGGCGGGTGTCGGCGTACCGCAGCTCACCGCGATCATCGAGGCTGCGGAAGCGGCCCGGAAGGCTGGCGTGCCGGTGATCGCCGACGGCGGCATCAAGTTCTCGGGCGATCTGGCGAAAGCGGTCGCGGCGGGCGCCGACAGCGTCATGATCGGCTCGCTGCTGGCGGGCACGGATGAAAGCCCCGGCGAGGTGTTCCTTTATCAGGGCCGCTCGTTCAAGGCCTATCGCGGCATGGGTTCGGTCGGCGCCATGGCGCGTGGTTCGGCGGATCGCTACTTCCAGCAGGACATCAAGGATTCGCTGAAACTCGTGCCGGAAGGCATCGAAGGGCAGGTGCCCTACAAGGGGCCGGTCGGCGCCGTGCTGCATCAGCTCGCCGGCGGACTGCGCGCCGCCATGGGTTATGTCGGCGGACACACGATCCCCGATTACCAGTCACGCGCGGAATTCGTGCGCATCTCGTCGGCTGGCCTGCGCGAAAGCCATGTGCATGATGTGGCCATCGTGCGCGAGAGCCCGAACTATCCGACGGGACTGTGACCGAGACGAAAGAGGGCTGGGCATGAACGTGCAATCCATTCTGGCGCCTGCCATCGTGCAGGCGTTTCTGACACTGACGCTGCTTTTCGTGATGGGCTATTGGCGCTTCAGGGCGTTCAAGGCGGGCGAGGTGAACGTCGTCGATCGCGCCGCCAGCAAGATCGGCTGGCCGCGCTACGCCGCGCAGGCCGAGCGCTCATTTCTGAATCAGTTCGAGACGCCGCTGCTGTTCTTCGCCGTGATCGCCTTTATCGCGATCACGCGGACATGGGACGCGCTGTTCGTCACGCTGGCGTGGATCTGGGTCATCACGCGCATCGCCCATGCCTTCGTGCATTGCACGTCAAACCGCCTGAGCCTGCGGTTTCCGACCTTCGTCGCCGGCGTCGTCGTGCTGCTCATCATGTGGGTGTTGTTTGCCGTGAAGATGATGGCCTGAGCGCATCGCTCACGAGCGGCGTATCGGATTCCCCTCCCCCTTGAGGGGAGGGGCTAGGCGTGGGGGTCGACGACTCTCACCCGTTTTGCTGAGGCAAAGATGGATTGCCGCGTCGCTTCGCTCCTCGCAATGACGAGGCAAAAGCCTCAATACCGCCGGCCGCTTTCCAGCTGCGTCTTCGCGTCGTAGGGCTTCTTCGGCGGCGGATCGGGATAGGCCACGACGGGCGGGGGAGTCGTCGCGCAGCCGGCGACCGAGAGGGCGAGGAACGTGGCCGCAAGCGCGGCGCCGAGGATCTTCATACCAAAGCCTTCCAAAGAACTTGCCAAAGAAACATTGTCACGCGGCGCCCGATGTGGAACGACGCAGCCTCAGGATGCCGCGCCCCGGTGTCGCAATTATGGCCAAGCTTTCATGACCCCTTCCGCCCGCATCAGCGCCGCAATCGAAATCCTCGCCGACATCAACGAGCGCCGGCGTCCCGCCGCAGACGCCCTGAAGGACTGGGGACTCGGCCACCGCTTCGCGGGCTCGAAGGACCGCGCGGCCCTCGCCAGCCATGTTTATGACGCGCTGCGCGTGCGTTCGTCGGCCGCCTGGATCATGGGCGAGGATACGCCGCGCGCCATCGTGCTCGGCTCGCTGCGCCAGTTGCGCGGCATGGACGCGGACGCCATTGCGGCGCTGTGCACCGGCGACACGCATGCGCCGGCCCCTCTTACCGATCACGAGAAGACGCGCCTCACCGACGCCACGCTCGACGACGCGCCCGACCATGTGCGCGGCGATTATCCGGACTGGCTGGCCGAACATTTCGCCGCCGCCTTCGGCGAACACGCAGTCGCGGAGGGCAGGGCGCTCGCCGGCCGTGCGCCGATCGACCTGCGCGTCAATCGCCTGAAGGGCGAGCGGGAGAAAGCCGCCAAAATGCTGGCGCATCTGACGCCCGAGGAGACGCCGCTGTCGCCGCTCGGGCTGCGGCTCAATGCCGGCGCCGACGGGCGCGGTCCCTCGCTGTTGGCCGAACCCGCTTACGTGCGCGGCTTCGTCGAAGTGCAGGACGAGGGCTCGCAGCTCGCCGCCCTGATCGCCGGCGCCAAGCCCGGATTGCAGGTGCTCGACTTCTGCGCGGGTGGCGGCGGCAAGACCCTCGCCATGGCGGCCGAAATGGCCAACAAGGGGCAGGTCTACGCTTACGACAGCGAGGGCCGGCGCCTGATGCCGATCTATCCGCGCCTGGAGCGCGCCGACGTGCGCAACGTGCAGGTCCGCGCGCCCAAGGGAGCCAAGGACGTGCTGGCCGACATCGAGGCGCGCTGCGACATCGTGCTGGTCGATGCGCCGTGCACCGGCACCGGCACCTGGCGCCGCAACCCCGACGCCAAATGGCGCACGCGCCCCGGCGCGCTCGAGCAGCGCATGAAGGAGCAGGACGAAGTCCTCGCAAATTCAGCCAAATACGTGAAGACAGGCGGCGTGCTCGCCTACATCACCTGCTCGCTGCTTCGCGCGGAGGATGAAGACCGGATCGACGCCTTTCTCGCGTCCCATGCCGACTTCCTGCCGCTCGACGCCGCCCACATCGCGCGTCGCGCCAACCTGCCGGAGCTCGCGCAATATGCAAGCCCGCACGGCGCCGGCCTGCGCCTCTCGCCGCGCACGAGCAACACGGATGGGTTTTACGTGGCGTTGCTGCTGAAGCAGTAA